>DMSR01000222.1 GCA_003457145.1 Bacillus sp. (in: firmicutes) | reverse complement strand
ATAATTGCCAATACCGCATCGAATTTCGATACGATTGAGCCCCAAGCCCAAAAAAGCATGGTTAAGGACAGTTTGCGCAGCCCTCGTCATAATTCCCTTGCCTTGCATTGTTTCTGAAAGGTAATAACCCATGCTGGCCTGGTAATTCGTCCAGTCGACACCATGAAGGCTAATGCTTCCCGCCAGCAGCCCTTTGTACCTGATTCCTAAATTATACCCTTTACCATCGGCGAACTGCTTTAGCCACATTTCTATTATGGAATGATAATCAGCGGGTGATTGCATGCCACTCACCCAGGGAAGCCAACGTAATAAATATTCGCGGTTAGAATCAACGAGCCAAAAGAGTTCATCAGCATGGTGGTGCTGAAAGAGATGAAGAAGAACATCTGAATCCGCTTTTAAAGTAAACATATAAAACTCCTTAATATTTTTTGGGTTTTTTATCCAATTGATGTAGTTGTGTTTAAAGTTTTTATAAAAGGGAATAAAACTTTACAATATTTTTTATACTTTTTTACATGGAGGTAAAATATGAAGCTTACTACGAAGATACTCATCGGTCTCGGTCTTGGTGCGTTGACAGGGATAATTCTTAATGTCTTTTCGCCTGAGTTGTTCCCTGTTTTAGATAAATTTCTATTTACACCGCTGGGCAAGATTTTCATTAATTTAATAACAATGCTAGTCATACCGATTGTCTTGTTTTCTATCATTCTTGGAACAGCAGGTCTTGGGGACCCAAAGAAGCTCGGCAGGATTGGTTTTAAAACGATTAGCTACTTTTTGGCGACAACTGCAATCGCCTTGGTAATTGGTATTTTACTGGCTTTTCTTATAAAGCCGGGACTCATGGGACAGTTTGATACAAGCGGCGCTGAATTTGAGGCAGAAGAAGCTCCCCCAATTAGTGAAACCTTTTTAAATCTTATTCCAGTAAACCCTTTTGAAGCACTGACCACCGGTAATATGCTTCAAATCATAGTGTTTGCATTATTCATAGGAATCGCATTATCGTCGCTCGGTGACAAGACTAAAGGCATCTTAAGTCTGGTCGAGCAAGGGAATGAAGTAATGATGTATTTGGTGGGGATTGTAATGAAGTTTGCTCCCTATGGTACATTTGGCTTGATTGCGACTGCAATTGGCAGCCAGGGTATCAGTGCGATAAAAGCGATGGGTGTCTATATGTTCGTCGTTGTTCTCGCTTTGATCATCCATGCGGTAATTACCTACGGTTCTGCCGTTTATTTCCTGGGACGGAAGAACCCATTCTGGTTTTTCAAGGGAATATCACCAGCGATGGGGGTTGCGTTTGGTACATCAAGCAGTAATGCGACTCTTCCTGTATCAATGGAATCGGCACAAAAGAACCTTCGTGTACCTGAATCTGTCAGCAGTTTCGTACAGCCGCTTGGTGCAACAATCAACATGGATGGCACAGCGATCATGCAAGGAGTGGCAACAATCTTTATTGCGCAGGTGTATGGTGCAGATCTTACTCTAGGGGAACTTACAACCGTTGTAATTACGGCGGTTCTTGCAAGTATTGGAACAGCAGGAGTTCCGGGAGTTGGTTTGATCATGCTTGCAATGGTACTGCAGTCTGTTAACTTACCTGTTGAGGGAATCGGGTTAATCCTCGGAATCGACAGGCTTCTCGATATGGCGCGCACTGCCGTAAACATTACAGGTGATGCTGCAGGTGCTGTCATCATTGCTGAATCAGAAAAAAAACATCTTGAAAAGAAAGCTGTTCGCTCTCCAAAGAGACTGGCCAATGAGCGTTCAATTGAGTATTCTGAATAACTATGAAAAAAATGGAAAACGCCCGTTCCTAAATTTTAAGGAACAGGCGTTTTTGTATTTAGGAAGTTTATCTATTCTGATTTTATCCAAAGCTTTTTTCTTGAACTTTGTTGCTTTCTCAATCAAAAGAAAAAATTGGCTTCTTGATCTTATGGGGTGGTTGCATTCACAGTTCGTAAGGCTCTTTGAAAAGTCCACAATGCCAATGAGAATGCGGATGTTTGATGGTACGAAAAGCAACAATGAATGCGAAAACGCCTTATCGCAAAAAAAATTAATTTTCATTTCGGGTTTGTGGAAGGAGAATGATGAACGACGTTTTTTCTTCCTCTGAGGAACAGGCTAGAATCCCCTTGTGTTTTTCGATAATTTCCCTGCAGACAAATAAACCGAGACCTGTTCCCAGGGTCTTTGTAGTTACAAAAGGTTCGAAGATCGTTTTAAGTAAATTGTCTGGGATGACAGGACCATTATTGGCAATCTCTAGCTTTATATGGGTATCGTTTACGAAGAATCCTTTGATTTCAATTTTTGGATCGTCACGATATTGGCTTAATACATCGATTGCATTAAAAATTATATTAATAAGTACCTGTCTGATTTCATCAGCATATCCATAAAGCTCCATTTCATCCTTGATATCTTTGATAATCCTAACATTGGTATCAAGAATACTTGGATAGAGGAAATTTAAAACCTCATCAATCATCACATTTAAAGAGAAAAGCGATTTTTCTTTTCCAATTAGTTCTTTCTTGGATAAAAGCAGGAATTGTGAAATACGGAAATTTAACTGTTCCAACTCACTGGATATAATCTCAAGATACTTCATATCAGGATGATCGGATTTTAATAATTGGATGAAGCCTTGTATTGAGGTTAATGGATTTCGGAATTCGTGTATGAAGCTCGAGGTCATCTGCCCAAGCAAGGTAAGCCGATCTTTGTGCGTTGAGTCAATGAATTGGTTCTTTTCCTCAATGACCTTATTTTTTTGTTCGTTATAATAGGAAACAGCATAATAAAGGAATGTATCAAAGCAGTAATTAATCTTATTGATGGCGGCTTGAAGTTCTTCCCATTCGCTATTTAATTTATATAGATGCTTGTATATGACGGAACGGCCTGAATTTACATTGTAGACAAAATCTCCAATATTAATTTCTGAATGAACGCGTTCTTTACCAACAATAAAGGCGATTCTTTGAATATGTACATCCAGCTCTTCATTGGATTTTGAGAAAATGGAAAGAATAATATCGTACATTCCCTCAGCATTTTTATTTATTTTGTCTATATATGGGTCATCGATCGAAACGATTATATTTTCATTCCATTCGGCAATAAGATTACTTTTTTCAGTTTCAAGGAAGCTAAGCAATAGGTTATGTGTTATTGGCAGCATTTTATAGTCCTCCAGTTTCCATCTCACTATTAAACATTCGTTAGAAATGTGATAAATCCCTTTGTCGAAAATTGATAATATTGAAGGAAAAGGGTCGAATGTAGAAAAAAGTGGCTAAAGAACGATTTTTTTAGCTGATTAACGGGTGAATTGTCATTGGAATTCGACAGATGCAGTTATTTCCAGTTATCTAGAATGTATCATGAGAGGCCTAGAAAAAAAGGTTTTCCTTGTTATTAGTAGGCAGAAATAGTATATTCATAGGTGTAATCAAATTAAATTAATATTACCACAAGGGGAGCTGCTAATTGCAGCTGAGAGTGAGCGCCCGAGTTCTTACCCTTTGAACCTGTTAGTTAATGCTAGCGTAGGAATGTGGATGCGATAGGAAAGCAATTTGGGAATCCTGCATCATTCCCGGATTGCTTTTTTTGTTTCTGAAGCAGAAAAGGCGTAATAAGAAGCGGACCTCATTCTAGAACGAGGAGGAAGAAAAATGAAACAAAAACAAACGTTATTCTTAGTAGAAGTAGCAGTATTTTCTGCCCTGGCTTATTTATTGGATCTTTTTTCAGGGTTTTTATTTTCAAGGATTTGGCCGCAGGGAGGCTCTGTATCGATTGCTATGGTTCCCGTGTTCCTTATGGCATTTCGATGGGGAGTAAAGGGAGGCGTCCTTACAGGATTCCTTTTGGGACTCTTGCAATTTATACTTGGAATGTCGCAAATTTATCACCCAGTACAGGGGATTACTGATTATCTGATAGCCTTTGCCGTTCTTGGACTAGCTGGAATTTTTGCAGCACAAATCAAGGAGAGCATTCATAAGGACTTGAAAGTAAAATGGATTACACTGGTCATTGCTGGTACCTTCATCGGAAGTGCTTTGAGGTTTGTCGCTCACTTTTTCTCTGGATGGATCTTCTTTGGAAGTTATGCACCTCCAGGGCAGCCAGCTGCGCTGTATTCTTTCATCTATAACGGTACCTATATGCTCCCAAGTATGGTCCTAAGTGCAATAATTATAATCTTGGTAATCAGTGCTGCTCCAACCAGGATGATTAAATAAATTATTTTTTTCACTTTGCATCCTGGTAAATGCATTTGAAATGAACTTAATTGTTAAAGTGACAGAAGAGCTTTCGAGCTCTTTTTTTTTTTTT
>DMSR01000151.1 GCA_003457145.1 Bacillus sp. (in: firmicutes) | reverse complement strand
TTACCATTCTCCTCCTGCAAAGCTGGTAGATTGGGTTGGATTTAAAAACTTTATTGACCTGTTCCAATTGCAATCATGGCGTGAAACATTCTTTTCCGTTCTTTCCTGGACAATTATCTGGACGTTTGTTGCCACTACCTTCCAGGTGGCTTTGGGAATGTTCCTGGCAATTCTCGTGAATCAAAAGGATGTTAAGGGAAAGGCGATGATCCGTACAGTTTTCATCCTTCCTTGGGCTGTTCCAGCCTTCGTTTCGATTTTAGTTTTTGCAGGGATGTTCAATGAATCTTTCGGGGCAATAAACAGAGATATACTTGGTATATTTGGCATTGATCCCATCCCGTGGATGACGGAAGCCACGTATACTAAAATCGCGCTGATTTTAATTCAGACATGGCTTGGATTCCCGTTCATTTTCGCAATGACAACAGGTGTGCTCCAATCGATTCCGGATGAATTGTATGAAGCAGCAACAGTTGATGGGGCAACTAACTTTCAGAAGTTCAAGAATATAACCTTACCGCTAGTGCTATTTGCTACTGCGCCAATCCTGATTACTCAATATACATTTAACTTCAATAACTTTAATATAATTTATCTCTTTAATGGCGGAGGACCTGCAGTTCCGGGTGCCAACGCTGGAGGAACTGATATCCTTATTTCGTGGATCTATAGCCTCACCATGACATCAGCACAGTATTCAAAAGCTGCTGCCATCACAATGCTGTTATCTCTAATTGTAATTGGAGTGGCTCTATGGCAGTTCAAGAGAACGAAATCATTCCAAGAAGAGGATACGATGTGATATGAGTATAAAAAGACAGAAGTATATCAGACTGACATTAACTTATTTAGTGATTTTGTCTATGTTTGCGATCATCCTTTACCCGCTTCTTTGGATTGTTGGTTCTTCCTTCAATCCCGGGCAGAGTCTTTCAGGTTCAAGCATCATTCCAAAGAATGCAACACTTGCCCACTATAAGGAGTTATTCGATCTTGGCCAGAGCAACTACCTGTACTGGTATTGGAACTCGCTTAAAGTCAGTATCCTGACCATGATCCTGACAGTAGTCTTGGTCAGTTTGACAGCTTACACTTTCTCTCGTTACCGTTTCGCAGGAAGGAAGAACAGCTTAATGACTTTCTTGATCCTGCAGATGATTCCAAACTTTGCAGCGCTAATCGCAATTTTTATTCTTGCCTTGCTGACAGGTTTACTGGATACCCATCTTGGGCTGATCCTTGTTTATGTGGGTGGAGCGATTCCAATGAATACTTGGCTGATGCNNGCTGATGAAGGGATACCTTGACACGATTCCTAAAGAGCTGGATGAATCGGCAAAAATTGATGGAGCTGGCCACCTGAGGATTTTTTTCCAGATTGTCATGCCGCTTGCGACACCAATTATTGCAGTTGTTGCATTGTTTGCTTTCATTGCTCCTTTCGGCGACTTCATTATTGCCAGGATCCTGCTAAGGTCTGAAACGAAATATACTTTGGCTGTAGGGTTATACGATATGGTTGCAAAGCAATTTGGTGCGGAATTTACCACCTTCGCAGCTGGTGCCGTATTGATTGCGGTGCCAATCGCGATTCTTTTCCTTTCCTTCCAGCGTTACTTTGTTTCCGGATTGACGGCTGGCGGAACAAAAGGCTAATCTATAAGGGCACACAAATTTTAAGCAAAGGCCATTTTGGGCCTTTGCTTAAATTATGAAGGAGGAGCGGAGATGAAAAAAAGTTTATTAGCATTCATCTTAATACCGTTTCTTCTTTTTTACGCCCTCCCTGTAGGAGCAGTTGAAAAAGAAGGACGCAAATGGCAGGATGAAACAATTTACTTTCTGATGGTAGACCGTTTTAATAACGGTGATAATAGTAATGACTTCAAGATTGATATGACCGATCCAAAGGCCTATCACGGAGGCGACTTTCAGGGTATTATCAATGAACTGGATTATATTAAGGATATGGGATTCACTGCAATCTGGCTGACTCCCGTTTTCGATAATGTTGACAAAGGGTATCACGGTTATTGGATTGAAGATTTTTATAACACAGAAGAGCATTTTGGAAGCGTTGACAAATTTAAGGAACTTGTTGATGAAGCCCATAAACGGGATATCAAGATCATTCTGGATTTTGTCGTTAACCATGTTGCACCTGAACATGAATGGGTCAATGATCCTGCAAAGAAAGACTGGTTCCATGAAAAGAAGGATATTCTGGACTGGAATGACCAAGAAGAGCTTGAAAACAATTGGTTGTATGGCCTTCCGGACCTTGCACAGGAAAACCCAGAGACAAGGAAGTATCTTCTTGATGCAGCAAAGTGGTGGATTGAAGAGACGAATATCGATGGGTACAGGCTCGATACTGTCCGACATGTTCCGGTTGAGTTTTGGGAAGATTTTTCTAATGAAGTCAAAAGTATAAAAGATGATTTTTATCTGATAGGCGAAGTTTGGTCAAACGATCCGAACTATCTTGCGATGTATGATAAAGCCGGTATTGACGGATTTGTAGATTACCCGCTTAATGATCACCTTCGAAATGCATTTGCAAAGCCTGACCAATCGCTGGGCTGGCTTCTAAAGACCGCAGAAAGAAATAAAGAAATAT
>DMSR01000544.1 GCA_003457145.1 Bacillus sp. (in: firmicutes) | reverse complement strand
CTTCTTTCCTTTTCCCCTGAGAGATCATTGTAAAGGCAAAATACGCAAGCAGCATGATGAATAAAATTGGAATGACGATTTCATCCCAGCCGCGCGCTTCAAGGTAGTAAACCAGCGGACGGGCCACCTGTGTAGCTGCAATCCCGCTCGCTCCCATAATCAAACCCTCTTTCCAGAGGATATTTTTCAGCCTGATATGAGCCGTGATCCCAGAGACTGACGTTCCAACTGTAAAGAACAAGCTGGTAGTGATTGCCTCAAGAGGTGCATATCCAATCAGAAGCAAGATTGGTGTCAGGATAAAGCCTCCACCCACACCAAAAAATCCTGATAACACACTTATTAGCCCGCCTAGCAAAAAATAAATTACATACTCCATTAACAACACCCTTTTCATACTTCCTACATAGCAAATCATTTAATTAGTTAACAAACTGAGTTGCTATTAGTAACAGTAAAATCAGCTGCCGATTTTCATGCCTTTTTTTCTTCCAGGTTCTTGGTCACCTCTAAAAGAATTCGGAGCCAAGAAAAATACGAGTTAATATGCAATTCGAAAAGCAAGCGAAAACAGCCTATGTTTCAATCGTCCTTTTTAATGGCTGGCTCTCGGTGAAGCAAAAATGGTATACTTCTTACTATACCAATTTAAAGGAGAACTTGCTTAATGCGTGAATGGATACATATTATAGAAGAATGGCTGCTTGAATTTGGCTCATGGGGATTATTCGTTGTTTCCTTTCTGGAATCGTCTTTCTTTCCCATTCCACCAGATGTATTAATGATCCCAATGGGAATAGCAAACCCTGATAAAGCGCTCTGGTACGCTTTCATTACGACCGCTGGATCCGTCCTTGGTGCACTTCTGGGATGGTATATCGGAAAAAAAGTGGGACGCCCAGTGCTAAGGTATTTCATCAAAGAAGAAAGAATAGTGATAGTAGAGAATTATTTCGAGAAATACGGTGCGATGGCGATTTTAATCGCTGGCTTTACGCCCATCCCCTATAAGGTTTTCACAATTTTCGCCGGAATATCCCGGGTATCAATTCCAACACTATTGATCTGGTCGATCATTGGCAGAGGAGCTCGTTTTTTCCTGGAAGGTGCCATCATCGTTGCCCTCGGAGACAAAGCTATGCCCTTCATCGAAGAGAACTTTGCCCTTTTGACTGCCGCTGTTGGCTTAGTCGTAATCGTTGGTTACCTGATTTATATGTTGATCCGCAAGTCAAAAAAAGCATGATTTCCATAACGCTGCCTGCTAAATGCCAGGCAGCGTTTTTTTGCAGACTCCTTAAACTTCAGTCTCTTTACATAAACCCACGTTTGAAAAGCAAAATCAGCCTTTGGGTCTGGTTAAGCTATTAATCATATTCTCCATATTGATTAAACGGATAGAATATTTTTTCTCTTCTATTGACCACTTCGGGCGATGTGCTCTTCCTGTTTATACCACTATTATTTGGGTACATTATAGTATGCTTGCTAGCTAACTATTGGCTGATTTCGAAAATTGCCTTTCTATCGATAAGCTTCTGTTCCTGCAGTCAGAGTGGTTTCTAGCTTTGTTTTTTACCCTCAAAAAATAGAGGCAGCAGGAATTTATTATGCTTTCATCAGGAACTATTCATTCGAATAAAGCCTAACTAAGGAGTGAGGAAATTTGTATAACAATTTCAATAACAGCTGGGATGGAATACTGGGCAGATTGCCCAATGTGCTGATTGCGCTTGCTGTCCTGTTAATTGGGTGGCTTGTTGCAAAACTGATTGAAAAAGCAGTATATAAAGGTTTGCAAAAAACGGACCTTGATAACAAGCTTTTCTCAAACGTTAGCAATAAAAAGTATTCAGCCGAGAAAATCATCAGCAAGATCGTCTACATTTTGACGCTTGTGTTTGTTTTTATCATGTTTCTGAATATTTTAGATTTGAATATTCTTTCGCAGCCGCTCGTCGGCATGATTTCCACAATCACAGCGACGATTCCAAGCATTTTAAAAGCAGCTCTTATTCTTTTATTTGCATGGCTGATTGCTTCAGGATTGAAATTCCTGATTCAAAAGGGCGGGAAGACTCTGGGCGTCCATGAAAAATTAAGCAAGTACAAGGTGACAGACAACAATCAGCAAACAACAGATGTGGTCGATAAAATCGCAAACATCGTCTTCTATCTTGTATTGTTGCTGGCATTGCCAGCAGTCTTGTCGGCCCTTAATTTAGGCGGGGTCTCCGAGCCCTTTGAAAATATGGTACAAGGGATCCTTTCATTCATCCCTAAATTATTCGCGGCAGCCTTAATCCTGGTAGTAGGATGGTTGGTGGCAAAAATCGTCCGTGATATCCTCACAAACTTCCTGGAGAGCATAGGTACAGAAAAATTAGTCCAGCGCTTTGGCCTTGCTCGATTATTCGAAGGCACGAGCCTTTCTCGTGTAATTGGTACCATTGCATTTGTGTTCATTTTAATACCAACCGTCATCGCTGCACTCGAGCGCCTTGATATAGAAGGAATCTCGACTCCTGCAATCGCGATGCTCAATGACATCCTGACGATGATTCCTAATATTGCTGTTGCCATCCTGCTCGTTTTGATTGGCCTGTGGCTTGGAAAATGGCTGAAGAAGTTCACAGCTGATTTACTTAGAAGAGTTGGCTTTGATTCCTATTTCAAAGGTGTGGGCATCGGCTCTGCAGCCAAACGTCCAGCCAATTTAAGCCTTTCGGAAATTGTCGCCTATATCGTCCAGGTTTTCGTCGTACTTTTATTTGTTGCTGAAGCATTAAACGTTATCAAACTTGATTTCTTCGTCGACCTTGCAAGAGGAGTTATTGCTTATCTTCCTCACGTTGTAGCGGCACTAGTCATCCTTGGAGTCGGCTTATGGCTTGCCGGACTTGCTAAGAAAGTCCTTAGCAGCATCTTGCAGGGAGAATCTTCCCGTGTGCTTGCGGCAATCGCAAAATACGCGATCATCACGATCTCCGTCTTTATGGCTCTGGACCAATTGGGAGTGGCGCCTGCA
>DMSR01000085.1 GCA_003457145.1 Bacillus sp. (in: firmicutes) | reverse complement strand
GGCGCCCATCAGGGTGTCGGCGCGGGTGGTGAACACCTTCAGCACATCCACTTCCGTACCTCGCTCGAACCCTCTCGTTCCGCCGGGGAGGATCATGAGCGAGTTTGCACCCGCAAGGCTCATGATGATATTTGATTTATCCAGCCCGCTTGGAGAAACAACAAGCCTGCCATCTTGAATAGTCAGGGCACTTCTGACAAACCTTGTAAAAGGATTTGCTTTTGGGAAGTTGGCATCTAGAATCGCTTTTTCTTTGCGAAGATGCGTCTGCTCTGTATACAGCATTGTCCTGATAATCGGACGCGCGAAAAGCTCGAACCCAACATAGCAAGCAGAAGGATTCCCTGAAAGACCAAATAACAGCTTTCCACCCAGCTGTGCTACAGTAGTCACGCTGCCTGGTCTCATCGCTACTTTATTGAACAGAACTTCTGCACCAAGCTTGGCGTAAATTTCAGGAAGATAGTCATAATCGCCAACTGAAACACCGCCAGTTGTGATGAATAGATCGACCTCTTCTACCGCTTTGCTGACAGCTTCAAAGCATGTATCAAAATCATCTGGCAGCTGTCCAAAGTACTTTACGTCAGCTCCCGCCCGCTGTATCTGGGCAGAAATCATATAGGAATTGCTGTTCCTGATCTTTCCTGCCTCCAAAGGTTCATGTACTTCCAGCAATTCAGTACCAGTTGCGTAGAGACCAATGACAGGTTTCTTGGCAACCGGGACCTTCGCATAACCGAATGTAGCAAGCATCGCCTGTATTCCAGGATTTATAAAAGTACCCTTTTTCACAAGTACTTCTCCTTCCCTGGCATCTTCACCACGGTATGAAACATTGTCACCCTTATTGTGTTTCCTCTTTGTTTCCATATATTTTTTTCCATCACGTTCGGCTTCTTTAGCCAATTCCAGCATGACAACTGCATCAGCACCTATTGGCATTTGGGCACCAGTCATTATTCTTACAGCATGGAAAGGCCCAAGCTCCTTATCTGTCAGCATCCCTGCTCCTATATGGTCAACGACTTCGAACTCCACCGCATTTGCTTGTGAGGCTTCCTGAGTATCGATTGAACGCACGGCATAACCATCGTATGGTGCTCTGTCAAAATGCGGAACGTCGCTTGTCGCTTTCAGATCTTCAGAAAGGTATCGTCCATAACTTTCATTTATAGAGACGAATTCAGTGGAGCCATCCTTCTTATGCTCCATTACTTTTCTAACTGCCTCTCCGATTGGAATTGGGTTTCTTCTCTCTAACATATAATCAGCTCCTACTGCAGGTTAAACTTTTTTTAATGAACAACCCTTTTAATTATAAGAGTAATGGAAAAACGAAAACATAACAAACATCACAATATTCTCTCATAAAATATCATTTAAATATGTAGATTTTTTGTGAAGTGTGATGCACATCACTAGCTAGTAAAACCATTTCCTATATGATTAGCATGTAAACAGTATAATTAATAAAATCAATATATGGAGGTACTTACAAATGAATATGCCTTTTAATGAGAATTCTTTAGTTAAAGATATTGTAAACCTGTTCCCTCAATCAAGTGATCTATTTAAGAGAAACCGCCTTGATTTCTGCTGTGGCGGGAACCGCCCTCTTGCAGAGGCCGCAGATGATCAAAACCTGGATGTCCCTGCGATCATGGCAGAGCTTAAGGAACTCTACAAGAAACATAATGGCAATGCTGAAGATATGGAAGTATGGACACAAACAGGATCATCTGAGCTGATTGAACACATAAAAAATAAATACCATCGTGAACTTGAAGAAGAACTTACAATGCTAAGTCCCTATGTAACAAAGGTTTCTAAGGTACATGGTGATAGACACGCTGAGCTTATTAGAGTATACGAATTATTCTATGAGTTAAAAAAAGATTTACTAGAGCATACCGCAAAAGAAGAAGCGACAGTTTTCCCACTCTTGCTTCAGCTTGATTCCGTGGACGGAGAACAGCGAAATGAAATTCTTGCGGAAATCACTGAGCTTGAAAAAGAACATGACCATGCGGGCTCGATACTTAAGGAACTCCGTGAAATCACTTCTGATTTTACTCCTCCCTTGGATGCATGCGGAACATACCGTTTAGTATATAAGCGTCTTGAAACACTGGAAGCCCATACGTTCATGCATGTGCATCTTGAGAACAACATTTTGTTCCCTAGGTACACTGCGTAACTTAAATTCAGTTTGGCATATTTAAACGCTTGGATCATTCCAAGCGTTTTTTGCTACCTATGTCTTACCATTCATGTGAATAATCGTAATCCGCTATTTTCTATAAGGCACCAGAAAATAATCTGGCGAAGGATTCTTTTGATCTTTCAATAAATCCTCTTTTATAGTATTTGACAGGGCTGATTAATTCAGAATCTTCCATGTCTTCCTCATAATGTGCAACGAGATCTCTTATTGAACTGCTGCCATATAGAAACACATTCACTTCAAAATTCAAGTGGAAGCTGCGCATATCCATGTTGGCAGTACCTATCGAGGCAATATTCCCATCTACAATGATCACCTTCTGGTGCAAAAATCCTTTTTTATATGAGTAGATTTCAGCGCCATTCCTTAATAATTCTGCAAAATAAGACCGGCTCGCATATTGGGTTAAATAGCTGTCATTAATCTCAGGAACCATGATTCTGACTTCAATCCCTTTGGCAGCAGCGACGCGTAACGCTGTCCGGATCGCTTCGTCTGGTACAAAATAGGGTGTGGCAATCCAGATAGACTGTGCCGCACAGGACAGCATCGTATAATAAAAGTCGCTCATGATTCCCTGCTGAGTATCTGGTCCGCTTGCCACTACCTGGATGGCCCCATCCAGTTCCTCGTCTTCAACCGGTTTTTTTATCGCTCGTTGATTTTCCAGGACACGCTCACCGCTTACATACTCCCAATCGAGCAGGAATACAGTGTGAAGGGTATATACTGCCTCACCAGTCAAAAGCATATGTGTATCGCGCCAGAAACCAAAGTTTTCGTTCTCGCCGAGATATTCGACTCCTACATTAAGGCCACCGGTAAATCCTATTTCGCCGTCAATGATGATGATTTTCCGGTGATTGCGGAAGTTGAATTTCTGGTTAAAGAAACCATATTTAAGAGGGGAAAAAGGGTGCGCCCTTATTCCAGCGTCAAGCATTTCGTTTAGGTCTTTTGACCTGAACATCATGCTGCCTGCTGCATCATACATGAAGAGTACTTCCACTCCCTCTTCAGCTTTTTCAATAAGAATCTCGATAATTTCCTTTCCAAGCCGGTCTGACCTGAAGATATAATACTCGATATGTATGAACTTTTCAGCTGCTCTCAATCTCTTTTTGATTTCCGAAAAGGTTTCTTTTCCGTTCTTCAGGATTTTCGCTCTTGAAGCGGTAGTAATAGGCGTCATCGAGGCATTCTTGGCATATTTCGCAAAGCACATTTGGCTGTCCATCAAGAAAGACAAATCTCGGGAATCTTCTTGTCTCATCAGCCTTTTCCACTCGTCTCTATCACGAGTCCTTTTACTTTTATACAAATGGCCTTTTATAATCAGCTGCCCTGAAAATAAGTAAAAGAAATAGCCGGCAACAGGAAACAAGATCATTACATACATCCATAAAAGTGTATGCTGCGCTGAACGGTTTTCAAGCATCAATGAATAAACGCTTACGAAGATGATCATTGCGTAAATCAGTATGGCAGTAACCTTCACCACATGGCTGTAGTCAGTAAAAACGATAATATAAGAACAGATACTTAATGTGAATACAAATAAAAAATCAACTTTTCTTTTATTCATCCAGGCATTCTCCAAATCATAAGTATGAATAGAATTCTTGATATATATATACCCAATATCTATTTATCGGAAAACATAGTATGCCCAAATTAGTTACGGATGGATAAAAATGAATAAAAAGGTGAAGCTTATCCATGATTGCATTGTTTTGTGGAAAAGAAACATTAGGCTTTAACAGAACCTAAAGAAAAGAAAAAGACTCCAAAAAATGGAGTCTTAACCGCCGATATAGGACATTTCTATTTTCTTTCTGTTTGCAGCAGTTTCAGCAGTCCGTTCATCGGAGTATCTGTCAGTTCTGTGGTTCCAGATATCTGTAATACGTGCCCGCAGTTCGTCATCGCTTGCACCTTCACGGATGAAATCACGAATGTCATGACCGTTGCCATTGAACAAGCAAGTGAAGATTTGCCCGTTAGCAGATAATCGTGCTCTTGTACAGGTTGAACAGAAGGATTCTGATACCGAGGAGATAAATCCTACATTGACATCAGTACCTTTATACCGATATTTCTTTGCTACTTCACCATAGTAGTCAGGATCTACCTGCTCCAATTCATAGTGTTCATTAATCATGTTATATATTTGTTTCTTTGTAATGACATCATCCATTTTCCAGCCATTCGTGCTGCCTACATCCATATATTCGATATAGCGCAATTCCAGGCCTTCCTTTTTACAGAACTCTGCCATTGGCAAGATCTCGGTATCGTTGAGCCCTTTTTTAATAACAGTGTTTATTTTAACTCCTAAGCCTGCCTTTTTTGCGGATTCAATCCCATCAAGCACTGGTCCTACCCCAACATTCCTGCCATTGATTTGGCCGAACAGTTCATCCTTAAGGCTGTCAAGACTTACATTGACTCGTTTTAATCCAGCAGCTTTTAACTGTTCTGCATATTTTGGCAAAAGAACGCCATTTGTTGTTAGAGCAATATCTTTCAGTCCTTCGATCTCATTCAGTTTTTGAATAAGGATTGGAAGGTCCTTGCGAAGTAATGGTTCTCCGCCAGTAAGCCTGATTTTCTCTACCCCTAGTTGGACGAAGGTAGAAGCAACCCGCTCAATTTCCTCGTAAGTCAAAAGCTCACTTTTCGGCAAGAAAGCAAAATCCGGGCCGAATATGTCAGCAGGCATGCAATACTGACAGCGGAAATTACAACGGTCTATAACTGATATTCTTATATCGCGAAGCGGTCTATTTAATTGGTCTTTGATTATGTTTGTTCCCACTTGAATCAACTCCAGTATAGAGAAGTTATTATCGACATTGTAACAGTAATTATAACATTGATACTGTTAATATTCTCACACTAATGCCAATAGGGCTAGAAGTATTATGAAATCTACTATTTATATTACAACATAAAAACTGCGAAGATAGTGTTTTTCTTTTTAAATGTCATGATGTTGTCATATTCTATGAAAGAAAAAAACCGCAGCTATGGGTGTAAGACGGATTTTAAACGGGCGTTGCTGAAATGTATAGTGGAACCAATCTTTAAAGAAAAGAAGCATCAGGATTATATTCCTGTGCTCCTGCTAATTAAATATTTTCACTATTTTCCCAGGATTTTCGAAGCCAGAAGATGAGGAAGAGAGCAACCATATAGGTAGCACCTATCCACCAGAATCCAAAGGAATATGATCCAGTAAATTCCTTAAATGTTCCAAGAATATTCGGAAGGAAAAATCCGCCAAAGCCCCCTGCTGCTCCCACAAAGCCTGTGAAAATACCCACTTGTCGCGGGAATCTTGTTGGAATGACCTGAAATAATGCACCATTTGCTACTCCGAAGATGAGCATTGCCAGAATGAATAACGGCAATGCGATATAGAGCGGCAGCAAAAAGCCAATTAATCCTAGCATAATGGCTGCAAGAAAGAATAATCGGATCAGCAGATTGGTTCCATCGAGACGGTCTGCGAAATATCCCCCAATCGGCCGAACGAAGCTGCCCGCGAACACGGCTATTGTCACCATGTCACCGGCAGTCACTTTGCTGATTCCATACTGGTCAACAAAAAATATGCCCAAATAGCTTGTTAAACCGACAAAGCCTCCGAACGATAAACTATAGAAAAAACTAAAAATCCAAGTTTCTTTTATTTTCACTATTG
>DMSR01000106.1 GCA_003457145.1 Bacillus sp. (in: firmicutes) | reverse complement strand
ATTGGTATGCTTGCTGCTCTAACCTACTTCAAAAAGTGGAACTATCTGTGGACTGAATGGCTGACAACAGTTGACCATAAGAAGATAGGTATCATGTACATCCTAATGGGTGTTCTAATGTTTGTCCGCGGCGGTATCGACGGGTTGATGATGAAAGGACAAACTGCCGTACCCGAAAATGGTTTCCTAAACGCGCAACACTATAACGAAGTCTTCACAACACATGGAGTCATTATGATTCTGTTTGTTGCAATGCCTTTGCTGATCGGGATCATGAACTTTGTGATTCCTTTGCAAATCGGAGCCCGTGATGTTGCTTTTCCTCAGCTTAACGCACTTAGCTTCTGGCTTACTTTCAGCGGTGCAATGCTGTTCAATATCTCATTCATTATCGGCGGTTCCCCCGATGCCGGCTGGACTTCCTATTTCCCTCTTGCCGGGAAAGAATTCAGTCCTGGGATTGGGAACAACTTTTATGCGGTAGCGCTGCAGATTGCCGGTGCTGGTACGCTGATGACAGGGATTAACTTCGTTGTTACCATTTTAAAAATGAGAACCAAGGGTATGACTTTGATGAAAATGCCGATGTTCACTTGGACATCTTTCATTACTTCGATCATTATCGTAGCGAGTTTTCCGATTTTTACAGTAGCACTAGCGCTGATGACATTTGACCGTACTTTCGGAACGCACTTCTTTACAATTTCTGGAGGCGGAATGGATATGCTTTGGGCCAATCTGTTTTGGCTCTGGGGCCACCCTGAAGTATATATCGTAGTCCTTCCGGCGTTTGGAATGCTGTCTGACATCATTTCAACCTTTGCGCGTAAAACACTTTATGGTTATAAATCAATGGTTATATCAATTGTCGCCATTTCGATTTTGAGTATGCTTGTCTGGGTTCACCACTTCTTCACGATGGGCAACAGTCCGGCGGCGAACTCTTTCTTCTCGATCACGACAATGGCAATCTCGATACCAACTGGTGTAAAAATCTTCAACTGGCTATTCACGATGAGAAAAGGCCGGATTAAGTTTACCACAGCAATGCTCTGGTCACTTGCCTTTGTCCCTAACTTTGTTATCGGCGGTGTTACTGGTGTGATGCTGGCAATGGCTGCTGCTGATTATCAGTACCACAATACACTATTCCTGGTCGCGCACTTCCATTATGTGCTTATTCCTGGGGTTGTGTTTCCGATATTTGCTGGACTTTACTTCTGGTGGCCAAAAATGTTCGGCTATATGCTGAATGAGAAAATTGGAAAATGGCATTTCTGGCTTTTTGTGATTGGTTTTAATGTCACATTTATGCCGATGTTCTTCCTTGGACTTGATGGCGCTGTGCGTCGTGCCTACACTTATTCTGCCGAAACAGGTTTTGGTCCGTTGATGATGTTATCAGCAGTTGGATCCGTCATCCTGGCAGCAGGATTCGGTGCACTCGTTTATAACATTTACTGGAGTGCACGAAATGCAGACCGTAATATCGGTAACGACCCATGGGATGCCAGAACTCTGGAGTGGGCCACTGCCACACCAGTCCAGCACTATAACTTTGCCTCCCTCCCGGATGTAACGAAGCTTGATGCTTACTGGCACATGAAAAAGAACGATGAAATTAAGCCTTTGAACCAAGATGAGATCCAAGAAATACATTTGCCAAGCAATACTTGGATTCCATTCTATATGGGTATTGTCTTTGGGATTGCTGGTTTCCTGCTTGTCTTTGAATGGACGATTGCAGCAGCAGTAGCATCGATTGGAATATTTGCTGGCCTTGCCTTCCGCTCATTTGATTACGATGAAGGCTTCCACGTCCATAAAAATGAAATTATTGAAACGGAACGCAAATGGAGAAATGTACGCAAAGGGGTGAAGAACCATGTCAGCTAAAATTAACGCAGCTTTGCCGCTTGAATACCAAACTGAACAAAACAGGATGAACATTCTTGGCTTCTGGGTCTTCCTCGGTGCCGAAATCGTTCTCTTCGCAACCCTTTTCGGAGTGTACGGCGTGCTCGGTGAACGCTATGCTGGCGGTCCTACACAGAAAGACATTTTCATTGTAAGAGACGTAATGATCCAGACATTCCTTTTGCTGACAAGCAGTTTCACAATGGGAATTTCAATATTTGAAATGCGCCGAAGCAATATTAAAGGCATGCTTGTGTGGCTGGTCTTTACCTTGCTGCTCGGGGGCGGCTTTCTCTTCATGGAAATCCGTGAATTCATTCATTATGTCCATGAAGGTGCAACAATGCAGACGAGTGCGTTTCTGTCGAGCTTTTTCGTACTGCTTGGCACTCATGGTTTACACGTCACGATTGGGATTGGATGGGCGATCATGCTCATCATCCAGATTCTGCAGCGAGGCTTGACTGCCATCACCGCCCGGAAAGTATTTATTTTCGGTCTATACTGGCACTTCCTTGACGTCGTCTGGATTTTCATCTTTACTTTCGTATATTTAGCAGGGTTGGTGTCGTAGATGGAAAACAATACAAAAAGCTTCCCAATTAGCCATGTCATTGGATTCTTCATGTCACTGGTTTTAACTTTTGGTGCCGCTTGGATTGCCCTTCAGACTTCTATGTCGATGAAGGCAGTCTTGTGGATTATCGGCTCCCTTGCCGTTATCCAGGCTGGGATCCAGCTCTATATGTTCATGCATATGAATGAAGGAGATGATAAGGTGGCGAACACCATNNTCACCTACGCCTTCTTCATTGCAATTGTCATCGTCGTTGGATCTATCTGGGTAATGAATTCAGGGCATGCCCATTAACTGGCAGATCCCTTTGAAGTTAGTGCTCAATATTGATATAAATTAACAGGCGGTCCCCACGAGACCGCCTGTTTTTTTGTATTATGCGAGCTCACCCTTTTGACCTTTGATCAATCTTAACCTTGGCAGCTTCCCCTCTTTTTTGAATAGAGAAAACATGGCAAAGTTAAAAATCGCAAGAAACAGCGATAAAACAGCGTGCTGGAAGCCATGAGAATACAACGCAAGGAATCCGCTTACAATGCAATACAAACCTACAGTCAAATAAAAATACATAAGAAGCTTCGCCACTTCCCATTCCTCCAATTTTTCGATTATTCTAATATTAACAGAATTTACGAAAAAATGTCACATAAAATTCACATTTACTTCATTGTTTTTTCACATAATCTTACCAATATACAAATCAAATAAAGGAAAGGCTGAAATCCGTTGGATGCCTTCCGTGTTTCTAGCATTATAGCCAATCCCATTCTTCCATACCTTGAAAGATTCCGGAGGAAACGGAAATCACGTAGCAGTGACAATAGATTCAGTTTCCTCTTCCAAATTTGTATCTGCAAACCCTCCCCACTTTCCTTAAATCTGATGATTCAGGATCTCTAGTGAAATTTCATATTATATTTTGGTCTAAATCTACCTATAACTCTATATTTTATATCAAGGAAGTATTATTAATTTTTTGCTT
>DMSR01000120.1 GCA_003457145.1 Bacillus sp. (in: firmicutes) | reverse complement strand
CATAAACCCAATCCAGTCTTTTTCACTGATAACAGCAAATTTGTTAAACTGGCTCCACCTCTTCATATCAAATGTAACACCATCAATCATGCCTTTAAATGTCGACCCATCAACATCCTTCATGATAGCAAGAATATTAAATTTCTCATCCTCTTTAAAACTCACCTTTACATAACCATCCAACACTTCAGCATCTTGCTCTGTTGCCTTCCCGCTAAAAACAAGCGCGATTGTGGATGGGTCTCTGCTATGCAGAATTTCGATCATACGAAATCCCTCCATAATTTAATGTATTTACTATTTCCCTTGGGAAGGTGATGTGAAACTAGAAACCATGAATGAGATATTGAAGCAAGGCTGCTTTGGGTTTGTCTTGGCATGTGATGTGAACTGCTGAGTCATCTATCACTTTTCCTTAACAGAGAATACCATGGGTACAGATTTGATCTATAATCACATTAGAAACTGTCAAACCGGGCCCCTCCGCAGGAGGTCCCGGTTTATACTGTTCGACAAAATCACTGGTGATGACAGGCACCGTTAGATTAATACCTCAATATTCTCTTCATTGCTCTTTCGCAAATCTTCGATTAGTTTAGCTAATTTTTCTTCTTTCTTCTGTGCGATGGCTTGTTGCTCTAATTGTGGTTTTACAGCTTCGAAATTTTCGGGTTTTTGCTTTTGACTCTCTAGCTGCTGCTTATATTGTTCATAAACGGATTTTACCTCTTCATCAGACACGGTTATCTCGCCAATGCTGCTATCAATATATTTAGTCATCATCAGCTGTTCTTTTAATTGTACTTTGAGCTTTTCTTCCGTCAGCTTATTCTCTTTTAATGCCGCTTTGTACTGCTTATTATCCTGGAACTGGGATTTAACATTTTCTAATTCTGAATCAACCTCGCTTTGTGGAATTGGTTCCACTTTATCTTTCGCAGTTTGCAGGAGCACTTCGACATTAATTAGTTGATCAAGAACTGACTGCTCCATTTCCTTCTTGGCTTCACTGTCAAGATCCTCGACATTCATCCCCTGCTGCTGATAGGTTGCTTTTGTCGACTCTAATTGTTCTTCATAGTCTTCTTTTAATATTCCTTCACCATTAACGGTCGCGACGATTTCTTTTTTCTTATCAGACTTTGCTTCTTCTGCAGGTTCACTGCTACAAGCTCCTAAAACAAGTACAGATACAGCCAACAAAAGAACCCCAGTTAAAAATTTCTTAAACATATGTACCTCCCCTTTCATTAACCATGTCCGTCATTCTATCATATAGGCTTTACTAGAAGGAGAATGTAAATAGATTGATATATTTTTGTAATCTTGAACATTTCTAAAAGTGTACAAGTTTTACTCCTAATAAGGCACTTCCTTCACTATATAATAATTAAAAGAGTTTTAAATTCGGTTAGATCAACTTTAATAACCTGGAGGAAATATCATGAAAAAAATGTTAACTGTTTCTTTAGGATTGCTGCTGTTCTTGGGAGGATGCTCTGAAAATACCTCGCAGGCACCGATGGATGGAGAAGGACTATACAAAAGGAGCTGCTTGAACTGTCACGGAGCGGATTTACAAGGTGGTGCCGCCCCTGGTGTTAAAAACATGGCAGCCAAGTATTCAGAGGAAGAAATACTCGATTTGATCAATAATGGAATCGGACTGATGCCAGGAAAACTCTTATCAGAAACCGAGGCAGAAACCGTCACCAAATGGTTAATGGAACAATAATAGTACCATCCGCAAAAAGAAGCACGGCACAGTCCCGCGCTTCTTTCTTTTACCATCCAATCATAGCAACTAGATCTTTCAACCTTTCCTGAAAAGGCTGTTCCAGCGTTAAAAAGGGCCTCTCATTGATATACACAAGACCCAGAAGCAAAGGGATAAGAACAAAACTATAAGCAGTGAATACCTTACAAAGATAATGATGCCTATGTCTGAACATATATAAAAGGAGCAAGGGAATGGCAAGTCCGATTGTCACACCAAGGATATTGGCGATTGCATCCAAAACCTCAGCGCTCCTATTTGGTATTACGGATTGTCTATATTCTTCAATAACACCGATCGTTACCAGCGTGATCCAAATAATGCTTATCCTCTGCTTGACATCTTGATGCTCCGATAACAGGATCGTTATTATCCCGAAAAATAAAGAAATGATTGCGAAGCTTAATAAATGCATCTGCTTATCTATCCCGAAAATCAGCTGGTAGTCTAGTGTCACTTTCATCACCCTCCCAACCTACAGCCTAACCAAAGCTGGAAGGTATTAGACATTGGGCAGAGTTTCCTGGACTGATAGAACCTGTGACCAGTTTTACGTGCTCTGATTGGTGTTTTGGACTATAGATTTTAGGCATATAAGAAGAACCTATTCTTGGGTGAAAAGAAAGACATGAAAACCTGAGAATCGTCCTCATACTTCCATGCCTTAAATTTATTTCACGGTGAATTCTGTATCCACCTTATATTTTTGACCTTCTTTTGGAGTCATCCAGGCTGAAAGTACATAATCCCCTTT
>DMSR01000522.1 GCA_003457145.1 Bacillus sp. (in: firmicutes) | reverse complement strand
GTGCGAGATTCGGGCTTTTCCTCAAATAAGCCATTTAGATCGGTACCCTCAGCAGATGTAAGCTCATATTGAAGGTTTTTTTCAGTAAAAAGATTGTCCTGAAAAATGGCTACTTCAGTTTCATTTTTAGTGATGACGGTATATGTCCATGGGATAAAGCCAGCAGATAGAGCAATTTGATCATAATCATCCTTGTATTGCCCGTAAATGGTCCAACCTTGGACACTTTGGACAATCAAGTGCAGCGCGATGAAGACCCATGCGTACTTAAAATAGGCAGGACTCTTCGACTTATTTCGTCTTGATGCAATGAAGGCCGCTCCAATAATGATCCAAAAGACAAAATCAATGATCGGTATTGTCCCAAATGATATTCGGATGTCTGAAAAAGGTTCCAGATATCCGGTTCCCCAGGCGTTGAAAAGATCACTGCTGTTATGTATCAGCACCGCAATCCATCCAAGGAAAAATAATTTCGGATCTCTTACTTTAAATAGAAGAAGTGACAGTAAAACAAATAGTCCAGCCCAGAGTGGAGTCAAAAACACTGAGTGGGTAATGCCGCGGTGCCACATCTGATAGAGCCCTTCATTATCCCAGAATTTTGAAATGACATCTATATCAGGAATTTGGCTTGCACCAACTGCAGTCACTAGATAAGCATGCTTACGAGACTTTTCCATGTGCGTTTTGTCGACGGCTCCATAAAGGGCCAAACCGAATAAAGTATGAGTGATTGTATCCATCGTTTACCTCCTTGAAGTTATATTATAAGTCTAATGGAAATAATTATAAAAGCATTGATATTCAAAAGCAGGATTGCAAAGTTCCCCTCAGAAAGATAAGATTAAATTTATGAGGAATTTTTGCCTTTAAATAGAAAGGAAATAATAATACCATGAAAAATTTTAAAGAAGAAGTATTATCGCGCAGAACGTTCGCGATTATTTCCCACCCAGATGCGGGAAAAACAACTCTTACTGAAAAGCTGCTGCTATTCGGGGGTGCGATACGGGACGCAGGTACCGTTAAAGCAAAGAAAACTGGAAAGTTCGCCACAAGTGACTGGATGGAAATCGAGAAGCAACGTGGAATTTCTGTAACCTCCAGTGTAATGCAGTTTAATTACGATGATTTTAATGTCAATATCCTTGATACTCCTGGTCACCAGGACTTCAGTGAAGACACATACAGAACCTTAACAGCGGTAGACAGCGCTGTAATGATCATAGACTCAGCGAAGGGAATTGAGGACCAGACTCTAAAGCTTTTCAAGGTTTGCCGCATGAGAGGGATTCCGATCTTCACATTTATCAACAAGCTTGACCGCCAGGGTAAAATGCCGCTTGAACTTCTCGCTGAATTGGAGGAGGTTCTTGGCATCGAATCTTACCCAATGAATTGGCCAATTGGTATGGGCAAGGAGTTTTTAGGTATTTATGATCGTTTCAACAAACGAATCGAACAATTCCGTGTTGATGAGGACCACCGATTTATTTCTTTAAATGATGAAGGGGAAATTGATGGGGACCATCCATTGAAAGAATCTTCTTTGTATGACCAAACTCTGGAAGAAATCATGCTATTGGATGAAGCGGGAAATGAGTTTTCCGAACAACGTGTAGCAGAAGGTGAATTGATTCCTGTATTCTTTGGAAGTGCACTAACAAATTTCGGTGTCCAAACCTTCCTTGATTCTTATCTTCAGTTTGCGCCGCCACCACAGCCAAGAAATTCAACTACGGGTGAAGTTGATCCTCTCTCAGGAGAATTCTCTGGATTTATATTTAAAATCCAGGCCAATATGAATCCGGCTCACCGCGACAGAATAGCTTTCCTGCGTATTTGTTCAGGCAAATTCGAACGGGGAATGACGGTACAGCTTAGCAGGACCGGAAAACCGATGAAACTGGCACAGTCGACACAATTTATGGCCGACGATCGCAGCACGGTGGATGAGGCTGTTGCCGGCGACATTATCGGGTTGTATGATCCGGGCACATATCAGATTGGCGATACGATCGTTTCTGGAAAAGAAGCATTTCATTATGAGAGGCTGCCGCAATTCACTCCAGAACTTTTCGTCCGTGTATCTGCAAAGAACGTCATGAAGCAGAAGCATTTTCATAAAGGCATACAGCAGCTCGTCCAGGAAGGTGCCATCCAGCTCTTCAAAACTGTGAAGACGGATGAGTATTTGCTAGGCGCTGTCGGCCAGCTTCAATTTGAAGTATTCGAAGCAAGAATGCGAAACGAGTATAACGTAGAAGTCCTTATGGAAGGACAGGGATCAAAGATCGCACGCTGGATTGAGGGTGAGCAGGTAAATGAAAACCTGTCCAGCTCAAGAAGCCTGCTTGTTACTGATCGATTTGATAAAAAGGCATTTTTGTTTGAAAATGACTTTGCCCTAAGATGGTTCCAGGATAAAAATCCTGATGTAAAACTTTTCACTAAACTACCAAATTGGTTTAAAATCAATACACCACTTGGTACTTATAATCCCGATTGGGCTGTTTT
>DMSR01000340.1 GCA_003457145.1 Bacillus sp. (in: firmicutes) | reverse complement strand
TTCCTCCGAATCCGCCAGCTTGTTCTTTAGCAATCGTATGCTGGGGGTGTGTTTCAAGTCCTGGATAAAATACCTTTTCCACACCTTGGTGGTTTGAAAGGAACTCAACGATTTGCTTCGTATTGGCTTCATGCTCTTCCATCCGAAGACCCAATGTCTTGATTCCGCGAACCAGCAGCCAGGAATCCTGAGGTCCGAGAATGCCGCCAGTTGAGTTCTGGACAAAGTGCAAATCTTCAGCAAGCTGGTCATCATTCACAACAACCAATCCGGCCACCACATCACTATGACCGCCAAGGTATTTTGTTGCAGAATGAAGGACAATATCTGCTCCCAGTCTGATTGGTGTCTGCCAGTACGGAGTACTGAAAGTGTTATCAACAATCACCAGCAAATTATGTTCCTTCGCAAGCTGGGAGGCTGCTTTAATATCGGTCACCTTTAACAGCGGGTTTGTTGGTGTTTCAATATACAGAGCTTTTGTATTTGGCTTAATCGCTGACTTAACAGTTTCCAGATTTGTTGTATCTACAAAGGTAGCCTCTATGCCTATTCGATTAAGTACTTTATTCATGACCCTGTAAGTCCCGCCGTAGACATCATCTGTGAGTATAATATGGTCACCAGAACTGAAAAGCATCATTACTGCAGTGATTGCAGCCATACCTGAACCAAATGCAAATCCTCGCTTACCCTCTTCCAGATCTTTAATCAACTCTTCGAGTGCAAACCGAGTCGGATTGCCTGTCCGCGAATATTCATAGCCTTTATGAACACCAACCTCATCCTGCTTATAAGTGCTGACCTGATAAATCGGAAAAGATACAGCACCTGTTGCTTTGTCGCCAGGAATCCCGCCGTGTATTAATTTAGTTTTTCGTTTCATTTTAAATGCCTCCTTGATAGATATTTTTACTTAAATAACGATCGCTTCCATCAGGAAATATCGTAACTATTTTTGCGCCGGGAGAGGCATTCCGTGCTTCTATTAAAGCAGCGTGCAGAGCGGCACCGGAGGAGCTTGCTGCAAGGATCCCCTCTCTCAAGGCCAGTTCTTTTACACGTTCAAAAGCATCCTTATCCAAAATAGTATGGATTTGATCAAAGAACGAAGGATCCATATAAGCAGGAAGAAATTCCATCCCGATACCTTCCGTTTTATGAGGTCCTGATTTGCCGCCATTAATTATAGATCCTTCTGGCTCAACGATGACGGTTTTGATCTGTGGATTCTTTTCTTTTAAAAATCGTGCAGTACCCATGAACGTTCCACCTGTTCCGGCTCCAGCTACGAAAATATCAATCTCTCCGTCCAGGTCCTTCCAAATCTCAGGGCCAAGTGTTTTATAATAGGTGTCAGGATTGGCCGGGTTTGAAAATTGCGAAGGTGAATACGAATTTGGAATTTCACTTAATAGCTGTTCTGTTTTCTTCATTGCTCCTTCGATTCCCTCTGAAGTTGGAGTATGGATAATTTCTGCTCCCAATGCCTTCATGATTTGCTGCTTTTCGACACTGAATTTTTCAGGAACAACAAATATGACTTTAATATTCCTGTTGATCGCAGCAAGAGCAAGCCCTATCCCTGTATTGCCGGCGGTCGGCTCGATAATTGTTCCGCCTTGAGCCAATTTGCCTTTTTGGATTGCCTCGTTTATTAATTCAATCCCCAGCCGGTCTTTAATACTTCCGCCAGGATTCAAATATTCCAGCTTTGCAAATAAACGGACATTGTTTGGCAGAGGAAATTGAGTTAGCTCCAGCATAGGTGTATTTCCAATAACTTCATGAATACTGCCGTAAACCATTTTCAAAAACTCTCCTTATTCAGCAAATACCTGGCGCCACTCGTCCTTCTTGGCCAGCATTTTCGCTGCAATTTCTTTAGCTCCATCAAGGCTGTGGCTTGCTGCCCAGCCGCATTGGATTTCATTGCAAGCAGGAACCTCATCTGCTTTTAGCACGTCATTGAGCGTATTTTCTAATACTTCAAGGATATTATCATAGTCATCATGATTGATTACTGCTAGATAAAATCCTGTTTGACAGCCCATCGGACTGATATCGACAACGGTATCATGATGGTTGCGGATATTTTCAGCCATTAAATGCTCAAGAGAATGCAATCCCGGCATATCCATATGCTCCTTGTTTGGCTGACAGAATCGGATATCGTATTTATTAATTACATCACCATTAGCCCCTTGAGTAGTACCGGCTAGCCTGACATAAGGTGCAACTACCTTCGTATGATCCAAATTAAAGCTTTCTACATTCATTTTTTTCACCATTATTATTTCAACTCCTCTAACATAAATAAAATCAATTCAGCAGAATTTTTCGCTGCAGTCTCTAAAAATTGGTCAAAAGAAATATTGGAATCTTTTCCAGCTATATCGGATAGTGAACGGATAATGACAAACGGTACCTCAAATTGATGGGCCACCTGGGCAACAGCCGCAGCTTCCATTTCCGCCGCATATAAATCAGGCAGTTTTGTCCTGATGTACTCGACTCTGTCAGGGTCACTCATAAAGGAATCCCCTGACGCGATCAATCCATGTGCCACCTGGATTCCACCAATTTTTTCGGCACTTTTCTTGGCATATGAAACTAACTTTTCATCCGGTGTGTAAAAAGCAGGCATCCTTGGAACCTGACCATATTCATATCCAAATATAGTGACATCCACATCATTGTGGCGGACTTGGGAAGATATAACTACATCCCCGACGTTAAGGTCATTATGGAATCCACCAGCAGAACCGGTATTAATAATCACATCTGGCTGAAATTTCTCAATAAGCAATGTTGTTCCCATGGCTGCGTTTACTTTCCCAATGCCAGACTTCAATAAAACTACTTCCAAATGGTCGATCTGACCTTGATAGAATTCACTGCCAGCTAGACTCGTATCTTTCCTGTTTACAAGTTTGCTGCGCAGTAATTCAACTTCTTCATCCATTGCCCCAATAATTCCTACTCTCATTGCCTCAACTCTCCAATCAGACCTTAATTTTTTGTGATTTTAACAGCCTCCATTAGCCAGACAAATGAATTCATTTTTTCAAAGCTAACCTGGAATCCGTTTTTTTGGAAAATCCCCTTAAGAACCTCAAGAGTTGTATAGAATTCTCTTTGAAGATCCTCCAATAAATTTTCATACCCTTGTTCCTTCACGATGCGCTGTCTCTCAAGTCGATCCTCTTCATTGATGAATGCCGTATCGGCAAACACAATCTTACCGCCTTCATTCAATAAACTGGCGTATAAATTGATTGCCGTATTCTTTTCTTCATCGGTTAAATGGTGAAAAGCATAAGTACTGACAATTGAATCAACTCTCTCAGGCAGGTCCGGGAAGTTAATGAAATCCCCATCATATAATGGAAGGTTCATGAACCGCGATTTCGTCTTCTCCCTCATCATACTTGAAGGCTCTATTCCATACACCTTTCTCCCTGCTTCGATAAGCTTTGCTGTCAGATTGCCGGTGCCTACACCAAATTCCACCACCCTCCCCTTTGATTTTAATGCCACTGTTTCCAATATACTATCATAATGTTCAAATACCTCTTTGTATTCTTGGTCATAACCTGACACTGTATCTTCATAAAACTCTGCCCAGTCATCAAATAATGGAATAAACTCCCTGCCCATTTTTACCACTCCACTTAAAATATATAATTCCTATAAGTATACTATGAATTAAAACTTTATAGGTCACATATTAGCACATCGGGAACAGTGAATCAAATTATTTCTACCCATAGATTAACGAAAACACTCACTCTTGGAGCTTCTTCTTTTTCTTCAACAAGGCTCTTTCATTTGGACTTTTGAGTCATGAAAAAACCTCCATAAGGAGGTTAACTTNNACTTGCATTTACATCCAATGTCTCTGGCGAAGAATTTATTACCGGAAAAAAAATCGAAAAGGTCGTCCCTTTAAGAATTTCACTTCTTACTTCTATGGTTCCCCCCATAGACTTAATAATGTTCAGCACGACCATCATTCCAAGTCCGGTTCCATTTTCCTTTGATGTAAAGTAAGGCTGGTCTAGCTTGGCAATTTGGTGTTTGGACATTCCAATCCCAGTATCTTCAATTCTAAGTTCCATTTGGTCATCCCTCTCATCCTTCAGGACATCGACACTTAAACACCCGCCATCCGGCATTGCTTCTATCGCATTCTTCAAAATATTAAGCATACATTGGTGCAGTTCGTTTCTGTCCCCTTCAATCCAGCATTCTTCAGACTCATACTTTCGCTGTATGAATATATTATTCATATTTGCTAAAGGATGAACAATTTCCAGTGCCTTGTCCATCTCTTGATGGATATTTATTCTTTCCCTTTTTTCAAAACCTGGTTTAGCATAGGAAAGGTAATTCTGGATAATTTTCTCTGCACGCACCAGCTCTTCCAAGGCAGTTTTGACATATTCCTTTTTTTCAGCAGGTAAACTATCTTCAAGCAATAGCTGAAGAAACCCCTTGGACACACACAATGGATTCCTGACTTCATGCCCGAACGAAGCGGCCAGATTACTGACCATATGTATTTTCGCTGCTTTATAGATTTCTCTGTTCAAGTAAAAGTACTTTTGTATCCTTTCATTAATTAGCGTTAACAGCAACGTGCCAAACGA
>DMSR01000028.1 GCA_003457145.1 Bacillus sp. (in: firmicutes) | reverse complement strand
CCACACTGACATGGCATGGTGACGCACCTTCTGATAGCTGTTTATTAATCAGTTGAAGTTCACCAGAATCTGAAATCAGGTAGGCTGCAACACCGCCGGAATTCCCCTCTTTTGCAACCGAATAAAGAAACTGATTATCCGGGCTGATTGTTAAATAAGTTGGATTATCGATAGAGGCAGCTGCCTTCACATCAATAATTTGACCCGAGGATGCGTCCAGGGTGAAAGAATAGATTCCTTCGCTCTCCCCTTTTGTATATGTGCCTATATAGCCTAAAAACTTTTCATCTTTTGCCATTTATAATGCCTCCAATAACTCACCTTAATAGTAGTCTTAAGCTATAGTCTAGCAAAAATACAGAAGCGAAGAAAATATTCTGTGGCAGAATCGATACAAGTTTTAGACGGAAGCTTAATTCTGGAGCGTAAATCTATGAAAGAATCGGCATGTGGATAGCAACTTTTGGGATGACGTTTATTTTTCCTGTATAACGGTATAGATAAAGATGAGTGTTCTTTGCATGTTTTAAAGCTAAACATTAAACTTATAACAGATCAAACATAATGATACAAAAGGTTAGGAGGAGTAATATGAGCATTCAAAAACAAATTATCGAAGCATTGAATGTTAGTCCGGAAATAGATCCCAAGCAGGAAATCAGAAAGCGTATAGATTTTTTGAAGGAGTATTTCCGTTCAGCAAACGCAAAGGGGTTCGTGCTGGGTATCAGTGGTGGCCAGGACTCTACTTTAGCCGGAAGATTGGCGCAGCTGGCAGTAGAAGAGTTGCGCTCAGAGGGGGAGGATGCAAAGTTCGTAGCAGTCCGCCTTCCTTACGCAGTGCAAAAGGATGAGGAAGATGCTCAGTTTGCCCTAATCTTTATTGAACCTGACAAAACGGTGGCCTTCAATATTCAGCCGGCTGTGGATACATTCAACACGCAGTATGAGGAGGCAATCGGTGACCCTCTAACAGACTTCAATAAAGGGAATGTCAAGGCACGCATGAGGATGATCACCCAATATGCGATTGCAGGACAGGAAGGATTGCTGGTCATTGGCACCGACCATGCTGCCGAGGCTGTGACAGGCTTTTATACCAAGTATGGGGATGGAGGCGCCGATTTGCTTCCTTTAGCAGGGTTGAACAAAAGGCAGGGCAGGGAGCTGCTTAAAGCGCTGAATGCAGAAGAAAGACTATATCTGAAAGAACCTACTGCAGATCTTCTGGACAACAAGCCCCTTCAGGCTGATGAAACGGAACTCGGTTTAAGCTATGACACAATTGATGATTACCTCGAAGGGAAGCAGATTCCTAAGGCTGATGCTGCAAAAATTGAAGCTCGTTATCGGACTTCGGAGCATAAGAGACAGGTTCCTGCATCAATGTTTGATACCTGGTGGAAATAATAATTGAAAGCCTGACCAAATCTGGTCAGGCTTTCAATTAGCTCGTAAACTTTTTTCACGAATTTTTATGGTACCCATATATAGAATTATCACTTATATAGTGCAAATACGGTTGAAGTTCGGGAAAAGGCCGGGATATAGTTTTTTATTCAGTTTGGGTGATAGCGAAACTCTTAGGTTCTTCCTTTGCAGTTGTCGCCTTGTCTATTTTGTCGGTGAACATATGAAAGACTCGTTTTTTTTCTTCTAGTTCTTTGATATATTCTTTCAAGTCATTGAACTTTTGTTCAAATGGCTGGTGGTACAATTCACGTATTTTTCTGTTTAATTCAGGATTGACGGTCGATTGGACGACTTGCTTAGTGATGTTGTATTTATATGTATAAACATTTAACTCTTGTTTTACCGCTTCGTACTCCTCATCAATTTCTTGAAGAATCTCCTCTATTTCCGCTTTCCATTTATCTAGGGACATCTTAACATGCTGTTCCATAAGGATCCTCCTGCCTGTAATAAAGCTTCTTCCATCCATTCTATCAATGAATTTTTACATAGAGGTTGCTGGTATATTACATTGTGGAAACATTCCTATCCATTTCACCCTGTCTTTTGAATGCATTCAAATTCTATCGTGTAAATGGATTGCCTGTTATGGAAATCACAAGCCGGTTTCCTTATGCTTTATTAAGTTCATTCACAGATAATAATCTTAATGATATAGGATAAAATAATTATTTTTGTAGATTTATGGCGATTTATGTTGATAAAGTGGTACGAAAGTTTTATATTTTTAGTAGAACAGAAAAAGGCAAACTTATCGAAAGGTAAGGACGCAAAGCTACGAGTCTAAGGTGAAAGTCACTATGATCGTCGGGTTGCCAAAAAGGAACGGATGGAAAAAGTGTAGGTAAATGGTTGTGAAGGCAACTGGTTATCAAAAAATCCGCCAATCTTTTTGGAGGATTTTTTTATTTGATGTTTGCGAGAAGCTATAAAGGATAAATAATACTTAAGAATCTTGACAGGACGAATGAAATAATATCCTTTTGGCAGATTTGTTCCATTTTAGCATTGCAGCAACAGAAAAAACTTAATAGAAAGGTGGAGGAATTATTGACTGTATTGTTTGGGACGGTGGAGTATTTTGAGCGGGAATTTGAGTATTATTTGGCGGAAGTTCAAAAGAGAAATAAGCTTCAAGATGAAATTGATGCAATTCATTCTAAATTGAAGAATGAAATAATGCATGATTTCATCTGTGATGAGAATCTCAGGGAAGAGTGCCTGCAGAATCTTTCTGATGCTTGCAATAAACTAACAGAGAACCTATTGGTATAGGTTGATAAGAGAAGCCTGCGGTGCACACCGCAGGCTTCTCTTATTCTATTATTTTGATGAAGATAATGTCAAAATATGAAGGTTACAATAATTCATGGCTGTTTCTAAAAGAGTTTGAACCCTTGGAATTACGGATATGTTTAATTAAATGACAGCAAAAGGAGAGTCGACATGAAAAAAAAAGAATACAACAAACTGGTTAGAGATTACTTTCCTGAATTAATGAAGGAAAAGGGCAGAGAAGTTGAATTTGAAGCTTTGGATAGAAACCGATATGGTGAGAAATTAAAAGAAAAATTTAATGAAGAAGTCGAAAAGTTCAAGAGTGCAGAATCGGACCGGGTGTTAAGTGAAAGTGTAGACCTGCTTGAAGTGATTTACGCAATCGCGGAACACAGGGGAATCACTGAGTCAGAAGTGGAATTCATGAGGCAGCTGAAAAAGAACAGAAGCGGCGGATTCCGTAAAAGAATCATGTTGAAATCAATTATAGAATAAACAATAGAACATAAAATCCCTTCAGACAGTCTGTGCATCTGGAGTTGTCTCTAATGTGATAATATACGAGTTTTGTGGGCCGCGTCAGCTGTTTGCATGAGTACAATTACCACCGAATTGACTAATAGTATTGTAAGTGTAAAAGCCAGATATATGCGGGCATAGGAACTAGATAAAGGTTCAAGCGAAAAGAGAGTAAACGCAACAAGAATGATTGTCCCAAAAGTAGCTTTTGGGACTTTTTTTGTTGCTGTTTTTAAGGGCCACTGGTAGATTTTTATTTTTTAAATAATTATTATATTGTTCTAGTTTTATTTCATCTATTTTTCTGGGGGCCAAACTAGTCACTACCTCCCGTCAAGGCCTTTTTAACCCTTTTGATTGCGAGCCCGGTATGAAAATAGATTGAGCAAATAAATTAATAGCTTGGTAAAGTCTCTAGAATATTATTACAAAAATGAATCGATTTTCCTAGGTGACTGGTCACGGGAATTATGGACTTCCATATACTGCTAGGTCTTATGTGGTATAGACATCTATACTGTAATTTCGTTAGTCTAAAGGTACAACATGAAACCCCTTTCATAGATTCAAAACTAAAAAGAGCTTCAGCTCGGAATGGGAGGAAGAATGAAGAAAAAGCCACTATCGTTAACGTTAGTTGCAGTGCTCAGTACAGGAGTGATGATTCCTATCTCAAATGCCGAAGAAAATCAAAGTCCTGGCTCTTCCATTGAACAAAGAGAGGTTAAAACTGGTTTACAAAAAGCTCATCCTGTATTTTCTTGGGATCATCCTGGGCCGCTGTCTTCTGTGCTGCATAATGGAACAGCCAGAGGGGCAGGAATGGTACAAAATCCACTTGATGAAATTGATGATCACATGAACAGAATGATTTCGGAACGGGTAATGCCCGGGGCTGTAGCCTTCGTTGCCCGCCGCGGCCACATCGTTAAGCACGAAGCCTATGGATATGCCTACAGATATGAAGATGATAGATTTACCGAATCAATCAGCCCAATCAAGATGCAGGAGGACACTATTTTTGATCTTGCATCCATAAGCAAGATTTTTACAACAACAGCGGCAATGATTCTTTATGAACAAGGTCATTTTATGCTGGATGACAAGGTTGCGAAGTATATCCCTCAGTTTGCTGTTAAAGGCAAGGAAGATGTCACCATCAGGCAGCTTATGACCCACACCTCGGGCTTCACAGCATGGATACCATTATATACAAAAGGAAGCACCCGTGAAGACAGAATAAACATGGTTTTCAATCAGCCCTTAAACAGTAAGCCGGGAAGTAAATATACATACAGTGATCTGAATATGATCACACTCGGCGCACTGATTGAAAAACTCTCAGGCCAGCGGCAGGATGTGTTTATTAAAGAACAAATCACAGAGCCTCTCAAAATGAAGAATACGATGTACAATCCTCCCGTTTCCTTGAAAAGCCGGATGGCAGCTACTGAATTTCAGCCATGGACAAACAGGGGGATTGTCTGGGGAGAGGTGCACGATGAAAATGCATGGTCACTGGATGGAGTAGCTGGCCATGCTGGCGTATTCTCCACTGCTGAAGACCTGGCCAAACTGGCGCATATGTACTTAAATGACGGCCGATACGGCAGTGTGCAGATTCTGCGGCCTGAAACTGTCCAAATGCTTGTTGAAAATCAAATACCTCAATTTCCCGGAAATGAACACGGGTTAGGCTGGGAAC
>DMSR01000091.1 GCA_003457145.1 Bacillus sp. (in: firmicutes) | reverse complement strand
CATAATTCATAAGGATGGAATAGATGATAAAAATAGCAATTGTTAATTGATAAAAAATTAGGAGTGACCTTCATGGAAAGACTGCAAAAAGTTATTGCCCACGCTGGCATTGCATCAAGGAGAAAAGCGGAGGAATTAATCCTCGAAGGAAGAGTCAGGGTGAATGGCAGTGTTGTCAAAGAACTTGGCCGAAAGGTAACTTCTTCCGACCGTGTGGAAGTAGACGGCGTCCAAATCGAGAGCGAAGAACCAGTATATTTTTTATTCTACAAACCTCGTGGAGTTATTTCGAGCGTACACGATGATAAAGGCAGAAAGATTGTTACAGACTTTTTTGAAACAATCGAACAGAGAATTTACCCGGTAGGGAGACTTGATTATGATACATCAGGCTTACTTTTACTAACAAACGATGGAGAATTTGCTAACTTATTGATGCATCCAAGCAATGAGATTGAAAAGGTATACGTTGCGAAAACAAAAGGGATTCCATCAAGGGAAAAGCTGACAAGCCTTTCAAGGGGAATTATGCTAGAGGATGGCAAGACTGCACCCGCAAGAGTCAAATTAATGACTGTCGATAAAAAGAAAGATACAGCAATTGTGGAGATTGCCATCCATGAAGGCCGAAACAGGCAGGTCAGAAGGATGTTTGAGGCGATCGGGCATCCTGTATTGAAATTGAAGAGGGAAAGATATGGTTTTCTGACGCTGGATGGATTAAGAACGGGTGAGATAAGGGAACTGACCCACCATGAAGTGAAGCAGCTGCGAGTGCTTGCGATGAAAAAATCATAGAACAGTTTGCAACATAGAGAGAGTTGAAATGGTATAATGGGAGATATACGGTAGGAGGTTTAAAAATGAAACGGAAACGTTTGGTCACACGGACCCTTATTCTTGCCGTCATGGCTGCTGCTGTAGTATATACGTTATATGCCAACATGACGAAGGATGAAAACCGGAAGATTGAAATTGGCAAACCCGCGCCTGATTTTGTCCTTGTTGATATGGAAGGAAATAAGCACAGGCTTTCAGAATATAAAGGTCAGGGAGTGTTCCTGAATTTTTGGGCAACATGGTGCAAACCTTGTGAAAGGGAAATGCCATACATCGACAACCAGTATAAGCAGTTCAAGGACCAGGGGGTCCAGGTTCTTGCTGTAGATGTCAGCGAATCAGCGCTGGTAGTCAATAAGTTCGTTGAACGACATAACCTTAGCTTCCCAGTAATGATCGACAAAGATGGCCAGGTACAAGCTGCATATGGCATCAATCCGTTGCCGATCACTTTTTTGATTGATAAGGAAGGAAATGTTGTGAAGAGCCATACTGGTGAACTAAGCGAAGATACCGTCCGGGAATACATGGAACAAATTAAGCCTTAAAAAAGCACGTTTCCTAAACTTTGTTTCTTTCACAATCAAACGTAAAAATCGGCATCTGGATTTTTCAAGTCTTGTTGAATTCACAGTTCAGAAGGCTCCTCGAAGAGAGCCTCAATGACAATAATGAAAAAAATGGTGCAAAAAAACAACAATCAAAAGCGAAAACAGCCTAAAAGAAAGAAAATGGGGAGTTTTTAAAATGAACGAAGTGAGATGTGAGTGCGGGCATATTAATCCGCATGGAACAGTTCTTTGTGAATCATGCGGGAGGGTGCTTGAAGAGAAGGAAAATGAAAAGCAGCTCATCGATATGCGTTATGAAGGAAGCGCCCGACGTTCACAAACTTATAATAAGACAATTATCGATAAAATATGGAATTTCTTTTCATCAGTAAAAGTCGGAGTATGGCTGATTGTCCTTCTATTGACCGCTTCTTCCCTAGGAACTATTTTCCCGCAGGAAATGTACATACCACCAGTTATGCCCGCATGGGAATACTACGAGGAAAAGTATGGCTGGCTAGGTAAGCTTTATTATGATTTAGGTTTCCATAATTTATATAGTTCCTGGTGGTACCTGCTCTTGATAGCTGCTCTCGGAATATCTCTCGTAATCGCCAGTCTGGACAGGGTTGTTCCCTTATACAGATCACTAAATAATCAGCGAGTTTCCAGGCATGAAAGCTTTTTGAAGCGCCAGAGAATGTTCGGTGTGTCTGATGCCGCAATGACAGATGAAGCTGTTGGAAAGATTAAAGAAAAATTAACTAAAAACCGTTATAATATTCGTGAGGAAAATGGAGACATTCTTGCCGAAAAGAACCGATTCTCAAGATGGGGCCCGTATGTGAACCACCTTGGACTGATCATTTTCCTGATCGGCGGCATGCTCCGTTTCGTTCCCGGAATGTACGTCGATGAGATTCTCTGGGTAAGAGAAGGAGAAACGAAAGCGATTCCCGGGACTGAAGGACAATATTTTTTAAAGAACAACGCATTCATCTTTGAGGTCTATGATAAAGAGGAAGACGATGAAGTCTTTGGTGCTGCACTCGACAAAGCTGGCACAGTCGTGAAAAATTATCAAACAAATGCTACTCTCTATCAAAAACAGGGAGAAACAATCCCAGGTGAGAAGCCGGAGGTAGAGAAAGTAAGGGACCAGTCAATTCAAGTGAACAAGCCTTTGAAGTTTGACGGATTTGCTTTGTACCAGGTTGATTATAAGCTGGATGAATTGAACAAAATGGCATTCAAACTTGAGAACAAGGAAACAGGTAAACAGTTTGGCGATGTAGAACTCGACTTGTATGAGCCTGATAAGAACTACGACCTTGGGAACGGATATAAAGTTGAAGTCATGAGTTATTTTCCGGATTTCGAATTCAATGCCGAAGGCGAGCCAGCTACAAAGTCACGAATCCCTAATAATCCTGCTTTTATCTTCAAGATGATCACACCAGATAAACCAGATGGAGAAATTAGTTTTGTCGCAATCCAACAGACAATCGAGCCAGTGGGCGATAATGATTATAAAATGATATTCAATGGTGTTGAGACAAAAAATGTTACAGCACTCACAGTCAGAAAAGATCTGACCTTATGGATTATTGGTCTTGGGGGATTAATTTTCATGATTGGCGTCGTCCAGGGAGCTTACTGGAACCACCGTCGCATATGGATCAGGAATCTGAATAACCAAATTTGGACAGCTGCTCATACAAACAAAAACTGGCACGGATTAAAAAGGGAGCTTGACACTGTATTTGCTGATTCGGGGATTAATGCTCCGGAGGACCAGGATGCAGGAGAAAAGACGGACTAAGGAGGGAAACAAATGGTTGAATTAAGCTCGAACTTCCTGTTTGCAGCATTTATACTTTATTTAGTAGGCATTTTATTTTTTGGTGGTGCGATTAAGGATAAAAGGAACGCTGATCAGAAAGATGTTCCCAATAGGTGGGCAAAAATCGGATTAATAGTGACGATTGCTGGATTCCTGTCCCAGCTAACTTTTTTCGTCTTAAGATGGATTGCGTCCGGTCATGCACCAGTCAGTAACCTATTCGAGTTCACTACTTTTTTTGGTATGTCACTCGTAGGCGCATTTATCATTCTTTATTATATGTATAAAACGCCATTGTTAGGTTTGTTTACATTGCCTGTAGCTGCTCTGATCATTGCCTATGGCAGCATGTTCCCAAGGGATGTGACTCCACTGATTCCTGCACTGCAGAGCTACTGGCTTCATATTCATGTGACAACTACTGCCATCGGACAGGCCATCCTGGCTATAAGCTTCGTTGCAGGACTAATCTACCTTGTCAGGAGTGTTGACCAGACAACAAGAAGCAAAAGCAATTTTTGGCTCGAGGTCGTTTTGTTTGGCTTAGTCAGCACCCTTGCATTCATCATTGTTACTAGTTACTTTGCTGCGACTGATTACGAGGCGAACTTTAATTATATCAATAAGGATGCTCAGCCAGCGACAGAGACTTTTACGGTGCCAGCGATTGTTGGTCCCCATCAATATGAACTGACAGATAAAGACCGTTTCAAGCCTTTATTTGAAACACCGGCAATTATTAGTGCGAAGAAGCTGAATACAGTTATTTGGTCCTTGGCAGCGGGTATAATATTGTATGTATTGTTAAGACTTGTATTGCGTAAGCGGTTAGCTGCTGCTCTTCAGCCGTGGACGAAAAACATCAATATGGACCTTGTGGATGAAATCGGCTATCGTTCCGTGCTGATCGGTTTTCCAGTTTTCACTCTGGGTGGACTTATTTTTGCGATGATCTGGGCGCAAATTGCCTGGACACGTTTCTGGGGCTGGGATCCAAAGGAAGTATGGGCTTTAATCACCTGGCTTTTCTATGCTGCTTTCCTTCACCTGCGCCTTTCAAAAGGCTGGCACGGAGAGAAATCTGCATGGTTGGCGGTTATTGGTTTCATCATTATCATGTTTAATCTAGTTGCAGTAAATCTGGTTATTGCCGGCTTGCATTCCTATGCAGGTTCTTGATTTATAAGAAAATATTAACTTTGTGCCGGTGCCTAACCCTTTGTCCAGCTGCTTCTCCTAACTCCTCGTGGCGCTTTGGTCCTAGCAGTGAAGTCAAAGGGCGATTTTACTGCTAGGCGCTCTTGCGCATGTCGGGGATGGACAGTTGCAACTGTTTGGTTTCTTCTGAACTTTGTCAGAAGTTGCCCCGTGTTCGGACAAATGGATCAAAGAACGACTTTGATGGTCGGCGTTCCATTGCTTATCAGGGCTGTCCAAGGCGCTTGCGCTTTTCCTAAATGTGTCGGAATTTTTAGCCTTCACTATTTCAGTGGAGGCCTTTTTTCAAAAAAGCATGGTAAGATGGCCGATGTTTAAGTAAAATATTCGCAGGGAGGGATATACCTTATGGAAAAAGACGTTAAGATTTTAGTGGTGGACGATGAAGAAAGAATCAGACGTTTATTAAAGATGTATCTTGAAAGAGAGAATTATATTATTGATGAAGCTGAAGACGGAAATGAAGCACTGGCAAAATCACTTGCCAATGATTATGATGTCATCCTTCTTGACTTGATGCCAGGAAAAGACGGGATTGAAGTTTGCCGTGACTTACGGGAAAAGAAATCTACACCGGTTATCATGCTGACTGCAAAAGGCGAGGAAGTGAACAGGGTCCAGGGATTTGAAGTAGGAACTGATGATTATATCGTCAAACCATTCAGCCCTCGGGAGGTAGTGCTTCGCGTAAAAGCAATGCTGCGCCGATCTTCGAGCACAAGCTATTTGCAAACGGAAACAACTACTAAAGATGTAATTGTTTTCCCTCATTTAACCATTGACAACGATGCCCATAGGGTTTCAGCAGATGGGAAAGAAGTGAGCCTGACTCCAAAAGAATATGAACTTCTTTATTTCCTGGCAAAATCACCGGATAAGGTGTTTGACAGAGAGCAATTATTGAAGGAAGTCTGGCATTATGAATTTTTCGGAGATTTGCGTACAGTCGATACACATGTAAAAAGACTTCGCGAAAAGTTAAATAAGGTCTCTGAGCAGGCTGCGAAAATGATTGTTACTGTATGGGGGGTTGGCTACAAATTCGAGGTAGTCAATGAATGATGTTTTGGCGAAGCGTAGTAGGTAAACTTTGGGTTACCATCCTTCTGCTAGTTTCTTTTGTCTTGTTTATTCTGACAGTGATGCTAGTTGAGTTTTTTGAGAATTATCACATTGATCAAACCCGTAAAGTCCTCACCAACACAGCCGAAAAGATCGCCAAGGTTATTGAAGACCACCCTGGTGAAGAGCAGGGCTTGGGGCTGGAAATAGCATGGGAAATGCTGGATGATGACTCACGGGTCGTTGCCATCAAGGATAAGGATACCTATTTCTATTCTCCGAGCCAGGAAAACTCTGTTCATGTACCAGTTTCATATTTCTTGACAGACAAGGTACTGGATGATGTTTTCACAATGGGGAAGAAAGTAAATATTATTACTGCCTTACAGGAAGTATCAATCAATAAAGATGATGCCCAGTACTTAATGATCGGTGTACCACTTAACCAATATGGTCAGGAAAATGGAGCCGTTTTCATTTATCAATCACTGGATGTCATGGAAGAAACTACGAGGCTGACTACAAAATTCATTTTGCTTGCAGCTGGAGTAGCGATTGTCTTGACGACTATTTTTGCGTTCTTCCTATCTACAAGAATTACAGCCCCGCTGCGTAAAATGCGAGAAGCCGCGTTTGAAGTAGCAAGAGGTAAGTTTGACACGAAAGTACCAATCCTGACACATGATGAAATCGGTGAATTAGCAACTGCTTTCAACCAAATGGGCAGACAATTAAAGTTCAATATGAACGCCCTAAGCCAGGAAAAAGAGCAGCTTACAAGTATTCTTAGCAGTATGGCGGATGGAGTAATTACATTTAATCGTGACGGTACAATCCTGATTACAAATCCCCCGGCCGAATTGTTCCTGCGATATTGGTATTATGACCAGGGGATTGGAACAGAAAATACTGATGCTGTCCCTTCCGAAGTAATGGAATTGTTTCAGCTTGCAGTCAATACTGAAAAAGAACAAATTGGTGAAATCTCTGTCCAGGGACGTTCCTGGGTAATCATTGTCAGTCCCCTTTACAATAAACGCTTCATTCGTGGTGCAGTTGCTGTGGTCAGGGATATGACAGAGGAAAGAAAAATGGACAAGTTAAGAGAAGACTTTATTGCCAATGTTTCGCATGAATTACGGACTCCGATATCGATGATGCAGGGGTATAGTGAAGCAATCGTTGATGATATTGCCCAAACCGATGAAGAGAAAAAGGAAATGGCGAGAGTCATTTATGATGAATCTTTAAGGATGGGCAGACTTGTAAATGAGCTGCTGGATCTGGCGCGGATGGAGGCAGGACATATTCTTCTATCTGTAGAATCAATCGAAGTTGAACCATACCTTAATAGGATCATCCGTAAGTTCCACGGAATGGCAAAGGAGAAAGAAATCGACCTGTCAGTACAGTTTGAAACGGATGAACAGTTCTTCCGGTTTGATCCAGACCGAATCGAACAAGTACTGACTAACTTGATTGATAATGCAATTAG
>DMSR01000418.1 GCA_003457145.1 Bacillus sp. (in: firmicutes) | reverse complement strand
AAGCGGCAGGAAAGTACCGGCAAGGATCAAACCTGCGAAGATCCCGCCCATATCGATCAAGCCAAGCAAGCCTTTAGTGATCATGTCAGAAACGAAACCGCCGACAGGCTGAAGAATGAATAAAGTAGCAACGCCAGTTATTAATAAGGAAACAGTCGGGGTTACGATGATATCCAGGGCTGACGGAACAAATTTACGAATCCTTTTTTCAAGCAAGGCAATGAAGGCAGCGGCAAGCATGACACCAATCAATCCGCCTCGGCCGGGAACAAGTGCTTCACCGAATAAAGTAATATTCGCAAGACCCGGGTTGATAATCAAAATACCAGCAGCACCGCCTAATGCGGGCGATCCTCCGAATTCACGGGCAGTATTGATCCCAACGAATACCCCTAGATAACCGAAGATTCCCCAGCCAATCAGGTTGAGCACCTGAACAATGGTAGACTCAGGGTCAGCACCAGAACGGATGATGACATTCGTGATCCCGGCAATCAAACCAGAAGCGACAATGGCGGGGATAAGCGGGATGAATATGCTTGCAATCCTTCTTAGGAATAATTTGAAAGGAGTTGCATTTTTCTTGTTAAGATCATCTTTCGTGCGGCCTGCAAGCCCTTCGAATGGGTCTGGATCTTCCTCATCTACGAGTCTAGCGGATTTTCCAGTAATCTCAGAGACTTCATTGGCAACTTTTGTGACGATTCCAGGACCAAGGATGATCTGCAAGGTTTCTTCTTCCACAACACCGAGCACACCATCAATTTTCTTTATCCCAGCTATATCTACTTTGCTCGGATCGGCCGGCTTAACACGCAGCCGGGTCATGCATGAAGCAACATCAGAAATATTGCTCGGACCTCCTAGCTGCTCAAGAATTTCTCTTGCCAGGCGTTCTTCTTTACGCATGGTATTTCCCCCTTAATAATAATTCATGAGATTAGACCACAGGATGAATTCGCTTACAATTAGATAATAGCAAGTACAAGTATAGTTGTCTATACCTATTAAAAAGAATATTTTCCAGTTGTTAATAGTAAATACTGTACTGGTCAATACCAGTCTAATAATCCAGCTGAAAAAATAATTTTTAAATGTACTGGGATACATCATTGGGATGATCGGATGCTTAGCGTTTTTTACTTCCTTATATTTGGTTCTCGGTAAAAAAGTGATAAAATAAAAGGTATTGTTATCTATAGGGATTTTACAAGCTATCATTCGTTCTAAATTAAGGAGGAACATCTTTGCCAAAAGTCCGGACGAAAGACATAATAGAAAAATTCAAAATGGAATTATTGGGTGGAGAGGAAGGCATTAACCGACCGATTACGACAACCGATATTTCAAGACCGGGACTCGAGATTGCTGGTTATTTCGAGTATTATCCTGCCGAGCGGCTTCAGCTTCTTGGGAAGACGGAGCTGACATTCTTCGAAAAATTAGACCCCCGTGTCCGTGCGTCACGGATGGATCAATTATGTACAGACATTACACCAGGAATAATCGTCACAAGGGATATGGAAGTACCTGTCGAACTTCTTGAAGCAGCAGAACGCGAGTCTGTTCCGGTCATGAGGTCGAGCCAGAAAACGACAAGGCTCTCGAGTAATTTGACGAACTACCTGGAAAGCAAGCTTGCTCCGACAACTGCAGTCCATGGTGTACTGGTCGATATTTATGGAATCGGTGTTTTGATAACAGGTAAAAGCGGCGTCGGTAAGAGTGAAACGGCCCTTGAACTCGTTAAGCGCGGGCACAGGCTTGTTGCCGATGACTGTGTGGAAATACGCCAGGAAGACCTAGGCACACTGATTGGCAGCTCGCCGGAATTGATTGAGCACCTGTTGGAAATCCGCGGTCTTGGCATCATCAATGTGATGACACTATTCGGTGCTGGCGCGGTCCGATCGCACAAACGGATAACCCTCATCATAAATCTGGAGATTTGGGATCAGAAGAAAGCCTATGACCGCCTTGGACTTGATGAAGAGAAAATGAAAATCATCGACACGGATGTCACCAAGCTTACTGTGCCAGTCCGTCCGGGCCGAAACCTTGCTGTCATCATTGAGGTTGCAGCGATGAACTTCAGGCTGAAACGTATGGGAGTCAATGCAGCTGAACAATTCACGAGCAGGCTGTCGGACGTCATCGAAGACGGAGACCATGAGGATTAAATGGAGTACCTAAATACTCCTTACTAAAAACACCTTTACGCTTATATCCAAGTAAGGAATGAAAAAACTGTTTTTAGCTTAAAACCAAGGTGTGGTCTAGATAGACGAAAGTGTTAATATAGGTAAAACTGCTTTTTAAATTCAAGGTATGAAGTTACGGATGTATTAGAAGACTAACTAATTTTTTGATATAGAAAAAGGGGAAATGATATGGAAAACAATATTCAGCCAATCGACCCGGTCGCTTTTTCAGTTGGACCGATCCAGGTACATTGATACGGTGTAATCATCGGTTTGGGGATTGCAATTGCACTTTGGCTAGCGATGCGTGAGAGTGAAAAACGAGGCTTGCCGAAGGATATTTTTGCTGATTTGCTGCTTTGGGCAATTCCTATTGCCATTTTATCTGCACGACTTTATTATGTGATTTTCCAGTGGGATTATTATCGCCAGTATCCTGGGGAGATTCTGCAGATCTGGAATGGCGGGATTGCTATTCATGGAGCATTGATTGGGGCGGTTGCTACAGCATACTTCTTTGCCCGCTCCAGAAACGTTTCGTTCTGGAAGCTGGCCGATATTGCGGCGCCAAGCTTGATCCTCGGTCAGGCAATTGGCCGTTGGGGGAATTTTATCAACCAGGAAGCGCACGGCGGGGAAGTGAGCAGGGCATTTTTAGAAAACCTGAACCTTCCTGAGTTCATCATCAACCAGATGTACATCAATGGAGCCTATTATCATCCAACATTCTTGTATGAGTCCGTTTGGAATATTCTCGGATTCATGCTGTTGATCGCATTAAGAAGAGTCAATCTTGGTCGAGGGGAAATTTTCCTCAGTTATGTAATCTGGTACTCCGTTGGACGCTTCTTCGTCGAGGGAATGAGAACGGACAGCCTGATGCTGACCGAAACATTGCGGATTGCCCAAACAATATCGATTGTGCTGATCATTCTTGCTATTGGCCTTTGGATTTTCCGCAGGGTAAAAGGGTATTCCAAGGTGCGTTATTTAGAAAAAACAAATTAATTTCGTTCGGCAAAATTGGATAAAGGTCCAGCCGCAGAAATAATATGTCTTAAATAGATAAAGGCATATGAAATTCCAATGTGGGAGAGGTGCTTCGATGGTATCATCATTGAAAAAAGGATTAATGGCAGGCTTACAGACGACATGGGCGCTCGGAAAGGTCATTTTTCCGGTTACATTGATCGTCTCGATTCTTCAATATACGCCTGTCCTGCCATGGGTGATCGAGGTAATCACACCGATGATGGCACTTCTGGGACTATCGGGTGATGCGGCTATTCCGCTTGTGATTGGAAACTTCCTTAATTTATATGCAGCCATAGGAGCGATACTGACCCTTGATTTGACGATAAAAGAAGTATTCATTATCGCTGTGATGCTGAGTTTTTCACATAATATGCTTGTGGAAACAGGTGTTGCCCTCAAGGTAGGCGTCCGTCTGTGGGTGGTCCTGCTGGTCCGGCTTGGTCTTGCATTGACTTCGGCCGTTGTAATCAATTTGCTTTGGAATGGCGGTTCTGAAATAGCACAGTATGGGATGATACCGGCACAGACAGAAGCTGTATCTGGTCTTGGCCCCATTCTGATAGAAAGTGTTATAAAAGCCGGAATTGGCATTTTTCAGCTGGCCATCATTGTAATCCCGCTGATGGTCGGAGTGCAGATTTTAAAAGATAAGCAGTGGCTTGCCGTGTTCTCAAGATGGATGGCACCTGTGACCAGAGCACTTGGAATGAAGGAAAACACTTCGACTACACTTGCAGCCGGTCTTCTGATTGGTCTTGCATATGGAGCGGGCGTAATGATCCAGGCGGTCCAGGAGGATGGGGTCAGTAAAAAGGATGTTACGTTAGCTTTCATCTTTCTCGTTGCCTGTCACGCTGTCATCGAAGATACATTGATTTTCGTTCCGCTGGGGATACCAGTGCTGCCGCTATTATTGATTCGCCTGGGAGTGGCTGTTTTGCTGACAATGACTGTCGCATTTATCTGGAAACGCGCAGAATATGCAAAAAGAAAGGAAGCAGTATATGAGCAATAAAATAGACACGGTCCTTTTCGATCTAGATGGGACATTAATTGACACAAACGAACTGATCATTTCTTCATTCCTCCATACAATGGAAGAATATTTCCCCGGCAAATATCAAAGGGAAGATGTTTTGCCATTTTTGGGACCAACGCTTCAGGAATCCTTTGAACCGCTCAATCCGACAGGCTATGAAGAGATGATTACAACCTACCGCACCTTCAATCTGGCAAATCATGACCTTCTTGTAAAAGGATTTGAAGGTGTTTACGAAACAGTCAAGACGTTGAAGGAAAATAACTTCCATTTGGCGATTGTCACGACAAAACGTCTGGATGTGGTCCAAATGGGCCTTAAGCTTACAGGACTGGATGAGTTTTTCGATGTCGTTGTTGCCCTGGATCATGTTGAAAAGACGAAGCCAGATCCAGAGCCGCTGCTAAAAGCGCTGGAATTGTTAAATTCCACACCTGAACGGGCGATGATGGTTGGTGATAACTACCACGACATCCTTGGCGGAAAAAATGCCGGTACGAAAACTGTCGGAGTCGCCTGGTCAATCAAGGGGAAAGCGCACCTGGAGGAGTTTAAGCCTGACTACATCCTCGATACAATGCCTGATATCCTTCCAATCCTAGGTCTGTAAAATGAGAAAAACGACACGTTATCGTGTAGAAGGCGCCAATTCTCTTTGGCATGTGTATAAAACAGTCCCTTTTACAAAGGTAGTCAAAAATTTCGCGGTGATTCAGCTTGCGCGATATACACCATTTCTTGGCGTGAAAAATTGGCTATATCGCACCTTTTTGAAGATGAAGGTGGGCGATCAGACATCTTTCGCGCTGATGGTCATGCTTGACGTCATGTTCCCGGAAAAAATAAGCGTCGGCCGCAATACGGTCATTGGGTATAATACGACCATCCTTGCACATGAGTACTTAATCAAGGAATACCGACTGGGCAATGTTGAGATTGGCAGCGAGGTCATGATTGGGGCGAATTCGACGATCATGCCGGGCATTACAATCGGTGATGGGGCAATCGTCTCCGCCGGGTCGCTCGTTCATAAAGATGTTCCTCCGGGCGCCTTTGTCGGCGGCAATCCGATGAAGGTTATTTACACGAAAGAAGAGCTGGAAAAGCGCTGGGCTGAAGATGAAATTTACGGTCAAGCTCCGGTGAAATAAAATCATAAGCGAAACGGGATTTATCCTGTTTCGCTTTTTTTCATTCAAAGTAAACGTTTTAACTTGCCATCCAAAACAAAATAACTGTAGCTAAATGATTCAGCCGGCAATAATCTGGTTTTGCTCAACGCTCCTGTCGATAAAACCACTTTTTGCGATTCAATTTTGCATTTAG
>DMSR01000175.1:4105-7401 GCA_003457145.1 Bacillus sp. (in: firmicutes) | reverse complement strand
CGATATACCTGAGTTGACTTCACATTGGACCTGGCCGGCAGAGGGCGTGGTTACAGATATTTATGGGACCAGGAACGGGCATCATAAAGGAATTGATATTGCTGGTGAATATAAAACGCCTATTTATACTGTCGATAAAGGTGTTGTGACAAAATCGTATTACTCGGGAACATATGGTCATGTTGTTTTCGTCAAGCATGAAAACAATATGGAGACGGTTTACGCGCATTTGCATAAAAGACTGGTAAGTGAAGGGCAAAGGGTAAACCTGGGTGACAAAATCGGAGAAATGGGGAATACCGGGGATTCTTCCGGGGTCCACCTTCACTTCGAAATTCATAATCAACAGTGGACATATGGAAAAGAAAACGCGATAAATCCTTTAATAGCCCTTGGTGAAGCAGAAGTGGGACAAACAGTGACAGCATTGGAAAGGCCAGCTGCTGTTGATTCGCTGGAAACAATCGCTAAACTGCGAATGACAGATGATTATCATATAGAGCATCCACAGAGCGGTTTTGCTAAGGCTATCCCTCCTGCTAAAGGTGAACAAATGATACATACTGTCAAAAAAGGTGAGACGTTATGGTCAATAGCGCAAAAATACAAGACATCAGTTGAAGAGATTACCAGTGTAAATGAAACGAACCATCACAATATTTCAGCTGGCGATACTCTTGTCATTAAAACTGTTCCTGATACAAACTATGTTGTATCTGCAGGGGATACCCTGCACTCTATCGCTGAAAAGACAAACACAACCGTTCAGGAATTAAAGGACCTGAATCATTTAATTTCAGATGTGATCCAGCCGCAGCAAATTTTAATTACCCGCTAAAGTAAATCCTTGTCCCCTGTAATTATATGAAAGTATAATTAGGGAATACGAACAAGAGGGAGCGTGAAGGGTATGCTGACGGATTATCATAACCATTTGGAAAGAGGGACTTTGAGTCTCGGATATTTGAAACAATTCACCGATGCTGCTGAAAAGAAAGGAATCGAGCATTTTGGTATATCAGAGCATGCATATCATTTCTATCAGACGGCTGATATCCTGCGCAACAGCTGGGTAGATGAACGCAGATTTTACGATATGAGCGATTATGTACAGCTTTTCGAAGAAGCCTGGAGAAAGGATATTGATGTGAAAATGTCGATAGAAATGGATTACACTCCGGGCAAACATAAAGAAATGGCTAAGTTTATTAATAGCTATGACTTCGATTATGTAATTGGTTCAATTCATTGGATAGGCGACTTTGGGATTGACCTCGCTGAGTACCGGCGGGAATGGGACAGAAGGGATCTTTTTGAAGTATATAAAAGTTATTTTGACCAGGTAGTCACACTTGCAGAGTCTAATTTATTCGATATTATCGGTCATATCGATCTCGTTAAAATATTTAAATACGTACCGAAAGATGAAAGCTTTCTGATGGAGCAGTATGAGCGGGCAACCCATGCACTGGCACAATCGAAAACATGTGTTGAAATCAGTACAGCAGGCTTGAGGAAGCCTACACAGACCTTATACCCTGACAAAAGGCTGCTCCAAATGTGCTATGACAAAAAAATACCGATTGTGCTTTCATCTGATGCCCATGTCCCAGAACATGTTGGTGCGGATTTCGATCAGGCGTTGCAGCTGGCCAGAGAGGTAGGCTATAGTGAAATCATGACGTTTTCCAAGGGTGTACGCAAGGCATACTCAATTGGATGAAATAAAATAAAACAGGCCTCATGAAGGAGGCCTGTAAATTCTCTTTAAAGGATAATTCTGTTGATTGTTACGATGTCTTGCAGGAATTTGAGTTTTTCAATCATCTCCTCATTCAAAGGTTTGTCAAAGGATAAGACCATTATTGCTTCACCGCCTGCTTCTTTTCTGCCTACCTGCATTGTCGCGATATTCACGCCATGGTCGCCTAACGCCTTTCCTACATGGCCGATCACTCCAGGGCGGTCCATATGCTGTATATAGAGCAGGTTGCCTGAAGGATGGAAGTCGATGTTAAATCCAGCAAGATTCACGATTCTTAAGCCATAGTTTTCAATGTACGTTCCTCTAGCTGTAAATGTCTCTCCGTCCCCTTNNCAAAAGTATTTCCGGTGATTTTCTCTCCAACAATAATTCCTCGCTCTTTGGCGATATGAATAGCATTTACTTCATTCACGGTCACATCAATGCGGTTTTTAAAAAAGCCGGATAAAAGCGCTTTTGTTAAAAAAGAAGTTTCTAGTTCAGCGGCTGTACCTGAATAAGTAACTGTAAGCTCGCTTATTCCTTTATTATGGCATTGTGAAACGATTTTGCCCATTTCTTTTGCAAGCTGGTGATAAGGTTGAATCTTTTCATATATGTCCTTCGACATAGCCGGCAAATTAATCGAATTAGCAACGGCATTGTTTTCCAGATAGGTCTTTATTTCATTCGCGACTTGGGTGGCTACATTTAATTGTGCTTCTTTAGTTGACGCTCCCAAGTGCGGAGTTACAATGACAGAATCTAACTCCAGCAATGGATGGCCGCTTGGAGGTTCAATTTCAAATACATCCAGTGCTGCACCAGCTACATGTCCTTTTTTAATGTAGTGAGCAAGCGCCATTTCATCAATGATCCCGCCTCTTGCACAATTCAGCAGATAGACTCCTTTTTTTGTGCTGGCTAATGTCTTTTCGTTCAGCAGGCCTTTTGTTTCTTTCGTCAGTGGAGTATGGACTGAAATAACATCAGCCTCTCTCAATAAATCTTCAAAACTGGACAATTGTACACCTAGAATTTCAGCCCGCTCCTTTGTCAGGAATGGATCAAAGACTTTTACCGTCATACCAAAAACCCGCGCACGCTTTGCCAGTTCTGAACCTATTCTTCCCATCCCGATGATTCCAAGCGTTTTTCCGAACAATTCACTTCCAATATATTGATTTCTTTTCCATTCACCTTTTTTTACGGTGGCATGTGCCTGAGGAATGTTTCTTAGTAGAGCGGCCATCATTGCAAAAGTATGCTCAGCAGTAGAGATCGTATTTCCATCAGGTGCATTCACGACAACTATGCCTCTTTTTGTCGCCTCATTTATGTCGATATTATCAACTCCAACACCGGCCCTGCCGATGATCTTAAGCGAAGGCATCCGCTCAAGCAATTCTGCTGTTACTTTTGTTGCGCTTCGCACCAGCAGGGCATCAATACCTGCTAAATCAATGCTTCCTGAATGTATGTCAGTCATATGTACCTGTGCGTTTTCCAGTGTAAGTAATGGCTGTAAGCCTTCTTCCTTGTCTGAATCGCA
>DMSR01000175.1:0-4057 GCA_003457145.1 Bacillus sp. (in: firmicutes) | reverse complement strand
TTTCCGGGTATGTTTTTATAAATAACACTATTTATATCCATCCTATTCACTACATTCCAAAAGTAGAAATCAGACATAAATTCGTCACATGCTAACATCTTCACAAATTTTCTTTTTATCAGTATAATATGCTTGTAAATTAAATATGGTCTATCTTCGGGGCAGGGTGAAATTCCCGATCGGCGGTAATGAGTTTGTCTCTAAGCCCGCGAGCCTTTTCATGGCAGGATTTGGTGCGATTCCAAAGCCGACAGTATAGTCTGGATGGGAGAAGGTGGAGGTTCTGCAGACGTTCAAAAAATGCAGGTTTGAACGTTTATTATGCATGCCTTGGTCGATTCTCCCTCAAGAATAAAACTTGGGGGATTTTATTATTCATAGGTATGTGATTGCTGAACCTTTCTTCTTTATTTGAGATGGATCTCTATAAGGAGAGAGGATTATGAAAAAATTTAGTGTTAAAGCCATGGTTTCAATTGGAATGTTGAGCAGTATCTCTTATGTTTTAATGTTGCTTAATTTTCCTTTGCCGCCATTCCCAAAGTTTTTGATGGTTGATTTCAGCGATATTCCTGCTTTGATTGCTGTATTAATCTTCGGACCGGCTGCAGGAATTTTAGTAGAGTTAATTAAAAATACGCTTGATTATTTTATGACTGGAAGTGAAACAGGAGTGCCGGTAGGCCATGCAGCTAATTTTGCAGCGGGTGTCTTGTTCATTCTTCCAACCTATTATATTTACCAGAGATTGAAAACAAATAAGGGAATGACGTTCGCGCTGGTTGCTGGTACGGCCAGTATGGCAGTTTTGATGAGCGTCCTGAATTACTATGTTTTCCTTCCTGCTTATACTTTGTTTTTGAATATGCCAGCCATGTCAGCTCCAGAAACAAGACAGTTCATTGTGGCAGGTATCCTGCCGTTTAACATTGTTAAAGGGCTCCTGATGTCCCTCGTCTTCATGCTGATTTTCACTAGAATGAGAACCTGGATTGAAAGACAGCAATCTTTTAAAAGTGCTTAATAACGTCTCTAAGAAGAGGCTTAATACCTAAAAAGCAACGGCCTGCACCGTTGCTTTTTCTAATTTCTTCTACTTCGAACACTGTCTAGCTGCAGCGCCTAGCCCCCGACGAGTCCCTTCGGTCCTGCCAATGAACGGCTGATCAAAGCGCTTTTAAAAATGCACCTTCTCCTCAACCCTTGCTGCTTACACTTTAAGAGTCTTAAAAGTGCTGCCAAATAAAAATTCCCGCTTGGGAGCGGGAATTATGTATCGTTATTCGAATTTTGTTGCATCTCCATTAAATGGCTCGTCTGCTACTTTAATAGAATCAGTAGGGCAGCCTTCAAAAGCATCCATCATGTCATCAACCAATACGTCTGGAATTTCTACAATACCTTCGTTTTCGTCAAGTGTTACAAAAGCAATGCCTTCATCATCGTAATCGTAGATATCTGGAGCAGCTGCACCGCAAGCTCCGCATGCAATACATGTTTCTTTGTCAACAATAGTGTACTTAGCCATGAATAAATTCCTCCCAAATGTTTAACAGTATTAAATCGTCTTCGTAAAAAGGTGAAAACGTATTCCTCCTCTCTATTGTAAAACTGTATCGCCAACTTTTCAATAAAAAAAGTATTGAGAATGCTTATCAGACAAGGAGTTTGCCGTCATTTCCATTGAAAATAAAACATTTCCCTCACCATTTTCATGTTAAAATAAATCTATAATAATTTCCCTCTATATGGTGAGCTTTAAAAAGGTGGGATATGTATAATTTTTTCTTTCAGGGTGGTTTTATGAGGATTACATATTCAGAAACAGTTGTCATGTATAATTTAAACAAGATACATGGGGAACGGACAATCTATTCCTTATATCATCTCTTTCAAGGGAAAAGATCATCCCAGACCATACAGGATGCCCATTTATATCAGCTTACTCCTTTTTTTCATTCGTATCCCTCTATGACAAGGAGCTGGCTGGAGAATACAGTCGAAGCGCTGATCAAGAAAGGTCTGGTTGAAGAGATTGCAGAGACAAAAGTAATCCTGTCAGCTAATGGCAAAGAAGTGCTTGAGAATCAGCTGGCACATGAACCATTGCCTTTATTTTTAAATGGGTGGAAGTATCACCAGGTTACTGACGTTTTTTGGGAAAGGCTTACTCTTCTAATACAAGTCTGTTCAAACTTAGTTCATCGGGAAAAGAGTTTTATTCCGGTTCGAAATAAAAAAGATACTCTTACATGGGTAAAACAATTTATCAGCCAGCAGAAGGAAGACCGATATCAATTGGCAGAAAGATTATATCGAGAATTAGTGCTTTCACTTGATAATCCAAATACCAGGCCAGAATTGATCGTAGTCAGGTTTACAGGATTCGGAAAGATAGGGTTGACACCAGTGCAGGCAGCTGAATTGGCAGGGGTGGAGTCAGTCCACTACTATTTCGAATTTTTGAATGCGTTGCATGCCTTGTTTGACAGGATACTGGAAGAGCCGTCGTGCTATCCATTATTAACCGGTTTAATAAAACATGCTGACCAAGAGGTTCCTTTAACGATATCAACAGAAAAAACATATAGATTCCTGCAAAAAGGCTATTTGATCGAAGAGATTGCAGCTGCGAGAAAACTGAAAGAGAGCACCATTGAAGACCATATTGTCGAGATTATTCTAACAATCAAAGATTTTAGCATCGACCCTTATGTTGCCCGTGAGAAACAGCAGAGAATACTGCAGGCAGCCAGGAAGATTTCTGCACGGCAATTAAAACAAATAAAAGAACGGGTACAAGATGCCTCTTATTTTGAGATAAGGCTAGTTCTTGGTAAGTTTGGTGATGTTGAATGGAACTGAAAGGCTACCTAAAAAAGTATTTCAATTTTGAAGAATTTCGTCCAGGCCAGCAGGAAGCGATTGAATCGATTCTCGGCAAGGTTCATACAATTGCCATGCTTCCGACTGGAACCGGAAAATCTCTTTGCTATCAATTGCCGGGTTACTTGTCAGCACGGCCTGTTTTAATCGTATCACCGTTATTGTCACTCATGCAGGATCAGGTGGAACAAATGATGGCCCTGGGAGAGAAACGGGTAATCGCTTTGAATTCATTCTTGTCACCACAGCAAAAGGCAAAAGCGCTGGCTACGCTTCATAACTATAAATTTATCTTCATCTCTCCAGAGATGCTTAGCTCAGAACTTGTAATTAATCGTATAAAGAAACTGTCAATTTCCCTGTTCGTTGTTGATGAGGCACATTGTATATCACAGTGGGGATATGATTTTAGGCCGGACTACCTTAAACTTGGCGAATTACGGAAATTAATCGGCAATCCTTTGACGCTCGCGCTTACAGCNNAAGGAAGTGAGAGAGGATATTGCCGAAAAGCTTCAGTTAAAGGATTGGAAAGAAGTGGTTTTTTCAGTAGACCGTCCATCAATATCGCTTGCAGTCGAACATGTCAGCCACTTTCAGGAAAAGCGTGAACGAACACTTGAATTAGCAAGATTTTTAGAAGGTCCCGGAATCATTTACTTTTCGAGTAAAAAACTGGCAGAACAAACTGCAGCCTATCTTAGAGATCAGGGAATCCGAAGAGCGATGGCATACCATGGAGGGCTGGATTCGGAAAGCAGGATTCTTATCCAACAGCAGTTCATTCATGGGCAGCTTGATATTGTATGTGCAACAAGTGCATTCGGAATGGGAATAAACAAAGAAAATGTCAGGTATGTTATCCACTTTCATATGCCTATGCAAATTGAATCGTATTTACAGGAAATTGGCCGGGCTGCAAGGGATGGACGGGATTCTCTCGCGCTCTTGTTCTATTCCCCGGGAGATGAACAGTTAGCCTTCCAATTAGCGGAGGGGGAGCTTCCAGATAGTTTTCAAATTGAGCGTATGTTTAATTTTTTAGCTGAAAACAATGTACTTTATCATGAAATAAGCCGGTATGAAGAAGACCTCCTAGCTGTTTGCGGGTATACGGAAATCCAATGGAGAATTGTTGAAGACTATCTCTTGGGCCTGGAAACGATTGAAT
>DMSR01000391.1 GCA_003457145.1 Bacillus sp. (in: firmicutes) | reverse complement strand
TATATCAGAGCCAGAATGACCAATAGCATAAAGCTTCCAACAATGATCATCAACCGTTTTCGCAATTCACTCAAGTGGTCCACAAGATTCATTTGTCTCTCAACCATTAAATCACCTCTAAAAAAAGAAGATGAAAGGAAAGTCGTTACCCGCATCTTCTTCTATTTCTTATTGAGTTACACTACTTTTGTTTTCATCTTTTTTCGACTCGTCATCTGAAACCAACTCACGTGTTGATTTTTTAAACTCCTTTAAGGTAGACCCAAACGCCCGGCCAATTTCAGGCAGCTTGGATGGACCAAAAATAATCAAGGCAATGACAAGGACTAGAATCAAACCAGGTATTCCTATATTCTGTAACATTTATATAGCCTCCAATACTTAAGCTTCAACATAGCTGAGATGATAAAAAAGATGTAAACCATACAAAGTGTTTAGCTTACATCTTTTTTATGGTATCTACTTAAACAATTTAAATCATTTTTACGCCGTGGCGCTCAAATGCTGCTGCTTCAAGAATGGACATGCCTTGCGCTGCGGCAGCCTTGGCCACTTTTTCAGAAACCTGAGGTGCAAGATTAGCTGGTGCAGCAAAGGACATTTCCCTTGCGCGAGCAGAGTTGCGGCGCTGGAATGGTCCCCAAATGGCAAATGTTTTGCCAGGGCTTTGGATATTGACGAAAAGAGTATTTCCATCTGGCGAGAAGGTTGGGCCTGCCAGTTCAGAGTTGCTTAAACGGTTGGCAGCAAAAGGATAAACCTTGCCTTCTGGAGTAATTCCCATAATGCGGTCCTGGCCAGAACCATCTTCTGCATACCAAAGATCGCCCCAAGGGGTACAGCAAATATTGTCCGGATATTCCATTTGCCTTGCGTCATTTCCCTCGTAGAAAAGCTCCAATGTATTCGTGTGTGGAACATATCGATAAACTCGGCCAAGCTTTTTGTCACCGGCAGATGTGTCATCGAACCAGAAAACCCCTTCTTGAAAGAAGGCTCCCTCAAGTCTGGAGAAGGCAATGCAGTTTTGCGCAGCAGCTTCTTCACGGCACCAATGANNCTTCTTTCCAAACAATTTTAAAAGTTTGTCCTGTTTTGAATGTGCTGGCTGATGGGTCAGTGACCTCTTCAATTGCAGCTGCATAAAGCGTACCGCCCTTTTGAAGCGCACCTGGCTTCTGGCTCAAGTCATTCGGGATAAAACGGTACAGGAAGCTTGGGCTTGAATCTTCGGTCAAGTAGACATATCCTGTCGCCGGGTCAATGGCGCATGCTTCGTGTGCAAAACGGCCCATTTCCTTGATTGGCGTTTTTGACATATCATTCTCAGGCTGTGTTGGATCANNCAACTTCGAATACATATCCATGTCCCTCTGAACGGTTTTCTTCGCAAGTTAACCAAGTGCCCCAAGGTGTTGCTCCACCTGCGCAATTTCTGATCGTACCTGAAGAAGTCACATATTCTTTAATCACTTCACGATTTGCTCCTACAACAAGAGCTGAAGTTCCACCCTGGGCATTTGCATCATAAGGATTTCTTCCAAATGCCGGTCCGGCAGACAATTCATGATTGCGAACAAGAATGGTCGTGTTGTTCGGTCCTTCAAAAGCTGCCATTCCATCGAAGGCACCAGGAATCTTGGTGCCGTCTGTCATCAGGCCGCCTTCTCTGGAGATAATTTTGTAATGGAAGCCTTTTGGAAGATCGAGGATACCATTAGGATCTGGAACCAAATCTCCATACCCGCCAAAACCACTGGTTGGATTATCAGCAGCATCCGCAAGTGCTGTTGGACCCAGTCCCATCACTCCAGTGGAACCAAGAGTAAGAGCAAGCGCGCTCATCCCACCTGCTTTCAAGAAATCTCTTCGGTTCAAGCCATTATTAGTCATTTGATCAGTCATGCTATATCTCTCCCCATCTAAGAATTTTTGAATCTAGTAATAGAATAAGTGGAAATTATTAAGGGATAACCCGACTTTTGTAAAAATTCAGTATAAATAAAGTAAATGAAAATTAACAATTAAGTATTCTAATATATAAAAAGAACAAGTGTAGTAGACCTTTTAGGGAACTCGAGAACACGTCCCTTTCTCCACAGCTTATTTTGTAAAGAAATTCAGGAAGAATATGAACGTACCTTGCTTCTAAGGATTGTTAAATATTGTGACCCTCTTAGACATGGTGGTTCTGAAGAAATAAAATTAGCTCTAAGCAGCGAAAAAGAAGGAGAATTCTCCAAGGAACTTTTTTCCTTTTCCTTTCATAAAATAGGCTTATAAAACTAACCTCTTCATTCAATTAGAAAAAGTGTCGCCGTTTTGGCTACATATAAAGGTATTTCCCTCAACACCAGGGTTGTTCAACAACGCTTCTAGAGAAGGACTTTTTCCTTCAAATGTTTTCCGTACCATCCTTACTCTTCTATGGAAGATCCTTCTCTGTCATATAGGTGATAGGAAATAGATGATGAACTTGTGAGGAGATGAGAAGATGAAAAAAATCATTTTGTTCGCTGATCCAGGAATTGATGATTCAATTGCCATCATTTATGCCCTTCTAAATCCCAAAATAAAGGTAATAGCTATCGTATCTAGCTTCGGTAATGTCACTAAAGAGCAAGCAACAGATAACATCGCCTATTTGCTCAAATTAGCCGGCAAAACGAATATACCAATAATTGGCGGTGCTAATATCCCCTCCTCTGGAGAGATTCCTCAGTATTACCCTGAAATTCACGGGGAAGAGGGCTTGGGGCCAATACGTCCTCCGGAAGATGTAACAGGTGAATTGACCAACTTCTCAGAGCTGTACAATATTATTAAGGCAAACAAAGATATAACCATTGTAGATGTTGGAAGGAATACATCATTAGCTGCACTTTACTTACTAGGGAAAGAGATTGCCGATGAAATTAGGGAGTTTTATATAATGGGTGGAGCTTTTTTAGTCCCTGGTAATGTAACCCCCTCTGCTGAAGCGAATTTCCATGGTGACCCTGTTGCAACACAGGTGGTGGTATCAAATCTAAACAATATAAATATAATCCCTTTAAATGTCACGAACAGGGCAATAATCAAAATGGAACATATTAATCTTATCCAGTTAATGAC
>DMSR01000184.1 GCA_003457145.1 Bacillus sp. (in: firmicutes) | reverse complement strand
AAAGTGACATCCGCTTTACTTACGGCTGGCCTGGCTGCCACTGTTTTTGCGGCGCCGATATTTTCTGGTAATTTTGAGGCAGGTGCCAAAAATGCTGATCAAGAAGTTGCAGCGGCACCTGCTCCTAAGTTTTTTAGCGGAGTAGAAATGGAATCAGATACGGTCAAAAGACTACAGTCTGCCGGCAGTGAGGTAAAGGAACCCAAGCCGCAGCATCTGGAAAAGCTTGAGGCAAAATCGAAATTTGATAAGTCTGAGCCAAAGCCACTTGCGCTTGGTGAAATACAAGCTATGCAAAATACCTTTGTCGTACTGGTGAAATTCCCGACAAAAGAAGATGGCTCATCTTCTGTACCTGGTGCACCAACTACTCGTGTACCGGCAAAGTATTTCCAGGATTTGATTTTTGGCACAGAATACAATCCTTATGATTTAAAAGAAGGCGATTTAGACTTCACGGGCATGGCGGAGCACAATGGTGTCAAAGCGCCGACAGACAGCACTCTTTATAACTACTATAAAGAAGTTTCTTATGGAAAAGTGGAAGTTTCTACATACGATAATATTGTATGGGTTACAGCTCCGCATCCTTATGAGTATTACTTAAAAGAAGCGAACGGATTCGGAAACTATCCGCAGAACGTTCAGGGCTTGGTTCAGGACGCACTAAAAGAAGTGGATAATCAGGTTGACTTCTCAAGGTATGCAATTGATGGCGAAGTACCTGGCGTGTTCGTTGTTCACGAAGGAACTGGAGCAGAGTTCAGCGGAGACCCTGGCCAAATCTGGTCACATAAATGGCAGCTTTCATGGAAGTATGATGAAGCAGCAGGCGATTATGTCTATGACCCATTTGTACTTGATGGCGTAGTCATTGACACGTATTCAATGGAGCCTGAGGTCGGCGGAGACCTTACTGGCTTTTCTGGTTTCAAATATGGTCCGCTGCCTCCATACGTAGGTGTTTACGCTCACGAATTTGCCCACGTATTGGGACTTCCGGATCTATATGATTATGGTTATGAATCCGCTGGTGTAGGAGCTTGGTCTGTAATGGCTGGCGGCTCATGGACGCGTTACCCTAACCATTATAACTATTCTGGCAACAAGCCAGTTCATCTGGATGCATGGAATAAGTATTTTGCTGGTTTGGTAGATGTGAAACAAGTTGAAAATAACAGCTCTGTGAACTTCAATCTTGGAAACTCCGTTGACTCCAATGTGATTTACAAGATAAATGTACCTCGTTCAAATGGAACAGAATATTTCTTGGTAGAAAACCGCCAGCAGGTTGGTTTTGACCAGGGATTGGGACGATATGGTGCAGATTTGCATGGACTTGCTGTATGGCATGTTGATGATAACATTCTCTATAAGAACTTCAGCCGTCCGAACGAGGCTGAAAACTGGAATCCTGACCGTAACGGAGAAAGATTGGGCTATAAAGTCAGGACAGGTGGAGTAGATCCTGCAACACACCATTATGGAGTTTCTTTAGTACAGGCAGATGGAAAATTCAACCTTGAAAAGAATAAACCTGCAGATGCTGGAGACGTATTCCGCAGCGGTTCACTTGAACTGAGCAATACATTCTACAGCGGTTCCTTCTATACATGGCCGGGATCGAATGGAGAAGGCTTCTTTAATATCAAAAATATTAAGGAAGAAAACGGAGTATTATCTGGTACGATCAACACCAACGCTACTGGCAGCTATAAGAAATAAAATGAAATAAAGAGGGAGGCTCCGTAAAATACGGAGCCTCCCCTTTGAATTCATTGTTCAGTCTTATCGATTTTCCATCCATCATCGATATTGATCAGATGCCAATAAATGCGATGGGAACTTTTTTGTTCATGATAATCACCATGAAACCGGTATCCTTCTATTGTATAATCAGTATAGATAACTGCTTCTGAGTTATTGCTCTCGATGATTTCGAGTTTATGATAGGTGATTTTTTCTACTTTATGCTTTTCATTTGTATCTTTCCTTGTCTTCAGCATCGCTAATTNNAATTGCGATGTAAGCTGTTCTTCAAGAAATGGGCTCGCAAGGATTGTGTTAAGCAAGGCGCTGATTTCATCCTCACTGTCTAATTCCCAGGCTTCATAAATCGTCTGGTGCATCGCCTTGAAGCTTTCTTCGGTAACGGGTTCTTTTTTTGTACAGGCTGATAATAGAACAATCGCAAATAATAGGTATAACAGTCGTTTATACATAAGTTAACTCCTATAAAGAATGATAAGGTGGGAATCCAAATGTATTCTGCAATCAAAAGAATTCTGCTTTTTACTGCTATTATACCATTTTTAATGCTGCAGAACGCTTCCGCGCATGACGCCAGCTATGGCTATTCTACTTGGACAATCCAGGAACGAGAAATTACCGCCTCTATTTCCATTGATACATTATCGATTATTGAACTGGGAGAAGTGGATCAAAATCAGGATGGAACATTGACGGAAGAAGAATTAAGAGCTGGCTCTTCTACTATTATGCCATATTTGGAAGAAAGATTAGAAGTGTCTGTTAATGAAGGAGAATCTCTGAAACCAGAACTGGAAAGTATGGCGATTCCCGACTTCACAGTTGCCCAAATCCACTTAACCTTTAAAAGCAGTGAGCAGATTGATGGTGTGAAAATTCATTATCAGCTCTTCTTTGATAAATCGAATAATAACCATACGAATATTGCAACGATCTACACAACAGGNNAAAAGCCAGTTGAGCATGTTTTCAAGGCGAGCGAGCCTGTCTGGTCAGGGGATATCTCTTCTGCGGGTTCTTTTGTGTCGACGGTGATTCAATTCATCATTCTCGGTGTAGAGCATATTCTGGTTGGGTATGACCACATCCTGTTCCTGATCGCCTTGATCGTGATCGGCCTTAAATTCAGGGAAGTTATAAAAGTGGTTACGGCATTTACAATTGCTCATAGTATCACCCTGATCCTTGCTGCACTAGAAATCATCTCATTGAACTCAAGGTTTGTGGAATCTGTAATTGCCCTGTCCATTTGTTATGTAGCGGCAGAAAACATTATCCGCAAGGAAGTCAACTACCGTTGGGTGGTCGCATTCGCATTTGGGCTCATCCATGGATTTGGTTTTGCAGGGGTCCTTCAGGAAATCGGCATACCTTCCAGTAACTTTGTGGCAGCCCTTCTTGCTTTTAATGTCGGGGTTGAGATTGGTCAAATTCTGTTGTTTCTTCTGATCATGCCAATCTTATATGCTATTCATAAAGTAGTATCCGTCAAAAAAACGAAGATTGCCATTTCAGCCATTGTCTTTATATTTGGGTTGCTATGGTTCGCCGAAAGGGCGCTGAATCTAGCTATAATGCCGTTCTGAGTAATCAGGCTGCCGGAAATATTCCGTCAGCTTATTTTTATAGGGNNAATCTAGCTATAATGCCGCTCTGAGTAATCAGGCTGCCGGAAATATTCCGGCAGCTTATTTTTATGGGGAGTATATGGTGTATCCTGGTTTTTCGCCTGTGGTAGGAAACCGGCAAAGCTTAAGCTTGGAGGATGATAGTAGGGGTGAGACTTTCGACTCTATATACAAAAGGAAGAATCCCTGAGGCCTGCCTATTAGGCCTCAGAAATCCTTTCACATATTCTAAAATAGATCTAACAACAGATCCCAAAATCCTTTTTCTTTTTCAGGTTTTGTTTTCTTCGTTTCCTGTTCTTCTTTTTGGATGCTTTCGGTTTTTATAACGAATTGCACGGAGTGGACTTTTTCATTTTCAGAGGAGACAAAGGAGACTGGTTCAAAGTCAGATTTGTCATATTCCTGGATCATCTGATTGATTTCCTCTTGCATTTGTTCAGGCAGATCCTTAGTCTCTTGGTGCAATTCATTCGTTCCGCTGTGAAGCTCGCCAACTCCTGAAGCTAACTCGCTTGTTCCGCCTGACAGTTTTACAATCCCTGAATGCAGCTGATTATAGGAAGTAGATAGCTGGCTTACACCTTCTGTATAACTCACTAATCCGGAATGGAATTTTCCGTAATTGGAGGATAATGCTGCCATGCCCTTCTGTAATTCTCCAATCGCACTGACATCCATCTCTTCGAGTGATCCAGATACTTCATTGGCAATCGTGGTCAATGATCCGCTCATGCCTTTTAAAGCTTCCTCTGTTTGCTTCAAGGATGGTTCAACAGCAGCAAATGCTTCCTTCACGGCTGAGTAAGTGGCTTTCACTTTTTGCGCGGCTGTATAGGAATCGACCAGTTTATTAACAACATTGGCATCGGCGCCGCTTGCATACAATCCAGCAATCTCTTCCTCTGTAAGCTGAGCATTGGGGATTTCCTTAATCGCGCCGTCCAGTGCACGATAGGCCATTGCGTAGTTCTCCCTTAAAGTAGCAAGACCGGTTGCCGTTTCAGTAAGTCCATTCGCTATTTGTGTAAGTCCGCCTGGCAATTCATTCAGGCCCGTCAAGTCCATTTGAGCGGAATCTCCAGAAAGGGAGGCGTTGATTTTCTTTAAGGCATCACCAATCGAACGGGAGGCAACGACTAATTCAGAGCCGCCGCCACTCAGCTGGCTGATTCCATTTTTATATTTTCCGGAGCCATCACTTAATGCTGATGCACCATTGTTTAATTGAGAAACACCATTTTTCAAGTCAGCAACACCGTTATTCAATTCACTGATTGCATCCGATAATGCCGACATGTCGTCCGTCATATTGTCGATTTCCGATGTATCAATTGGAAGAGTCGATGGT
>DMSR01000178.1 GCA_003457145.1 Bacillus sp. (in: firmicutes) | reverse complement strand
CTTCATTCTTCTGCAGTGGGATAAAATCAATTAATACTTCACCGATTGCGTACAGTTTCGTCATCATCTCACCCTTACATTGAAATTCCTTGATTCAGCTCGTGTTTTTTATAGCTGAAGCTTATCTTTCCATCGCTGAATAGTTTAATTCCGTTTGATTCTTCCTTAGGGAAAACTCTTGCCGTAAAGACCACTTCGCCGTCATTGATAAAAATTTCAGCAATGCTTCGGTCGGCAAATACCTGTACCTTTACCGTGTCATCAATTTTAAGCGAAGAACTCCTGACAAATCCAAACTCCCCGCCAAAAGCAGCCGCAAATTTTTCACGATTCAAACAAACGGTTTGTGCTTTACGATCAAACTCCAATACAAGTCCTTCTGTTTCAGACTCAAACAATTCAAGCCCAAATGTGTCAGCGTCAGTACTTTTAAAATCAAGCTCAAGCTCATACTGGCCTAAGCTATTTTCGATTTCTTCACTACCCGCATCCATTGTCATTTCACCTGAATCCGAGCTTTTTCTAAGCTGTTTCAGTTCCTTNNGAAAAGTGTAGGCGACTGTACAGCCTCGAAAAGTGCTGGAGGGCCAGCAGTTGAAGTCTTATTTTTTATCAACGGTATTGTATCAAATGTTGCAGGGTATTTTTTAGAGGGATATCCATTTCACCCATCCCTGCCCAAGAGAACAATAGCCGTTCTTTATTTTTTCCAGCAAAGGTTTGGGGCGCGTAAAAATCGAAGCCCTTTTCCAGCTCCTGAGTGTATTCCACTTCAAAGGTCAGGTTTTCAATATTCAGCTTCCCGAGCACATAAATGACATTATAGATATTGTGATAATCATGTCCATCCGGTTTCAGGCCCTGCGGCGAAACAACAAGTACATCATAGCCATTCAATTCAAAGAAGTCCGGACACTCAAGCATATACACTGATTCAGGTAAATCAAGCTCTAGCTTGAGCTCCCCTTTGAAGGACCATTCAATGGCATTTTCCGATTCATAGACGATAACAGCTCCAGTCAAATCCGTTCTTTGAGCACCGAGCAACATGTAAAAACGGCCATTCCTCTCAAATACCTTTGGATCACGGACATGCCCCGTATAGCCTTCTGGAACCCCCTCAATGATTGGGTTATTCTCAAATTTTGTAATGAGTCCATCAGGCTCCATGATGGCAAGACATTGATTCGCCGATCTTTCGACTGCACCGTACTTAATATTCCCTGTATAGTACATGAATAGCTTTCCATCAACTTCAAGAGACGCCCCTGAATAGGCACCATGAGACTCGTAATCCTCAACAGGCACGAGTGCTACCGGAAGTCTCTCCCAGTTTACCAGGTCCTTTGATTTCACATGTGCCCAGTGCTTCATCCCATGCATCGCATCGAATGGGTACCACTGGTAAAACACATGGAACTCCCCATTAAAGTAAGCAAGGCCGTTCGGATCATTGATAAGACCAAACTGGGGATGAATATGAAAAGCAGGCTTCCAGATGGAGTCAGCTGATTTCTCTCTAAGATTCCCTAACTCATTTTCTTTAGCTTCATCGATCGTTCTATATTTTGGTTCAGTATATTTCGCCATAATTCGTCCTCTCCTGGTGAAGTGGCAATGAGAGGAATTGCTTCCTCTCAATAGTGCCTGGTGGATTTTTGAAGAAATCGGGATTAACTCACTGAAATGGCCCGATTATACTATTTAATCCATGATTGGTTTTTTCACTTTTAAATAAGCGGCTGTTAAAACAGCACCGATCGCAAGTGCCAGAGCATTCGCAATGACATAATGGAGATGCCCTGACCCTTGTGCTGCAACAATCGCAAATCCTGGAACGGCTGTTGCCCCAAATCCAAGTGCATTGATTCCAGTCAGGTATACATAGGCTCCGCCACTGGCTCCGCCAATCATTCCCATAATAAGAGGGAACTTATATTTCACGTTGACACCAAACAGTGCCGGTTCAGAAATCCCGAATAAGGTTGAACCGAAGGCAGAAACCCCGATCTGGCGGGCTTTCTTATTTTTCCACATCGCAAGGGTGTAGCCAAGAACGGCTCCGCCCTGTCCCATCAAGGCAACCGACATTAGCGGCATGATGAAATTAGAACCTGTATCGGCAATCAATTGGGCCTCGACAGCGCCGATTACGTGATGGAGACCTGTGATTACAACAACCTGCTGGATACCGGCAAAAAGCATGAAACCGACAATGCCAAGGTTATCGACTGACCACATCAGTCCTGCCGTGATTCCATCTGCAAGCAGACGGCCAAATGGGCCAACTACGGTAAACAATAGGAAGCCTGAAACCAAAATCGTCAAAAACGGTGCCAGGAAAAGCTTGATAATATCAGGTACCTTCCGGCTGAAATACCGGTCCAGCTTCGCTACGACAAGGCCCATCATTAACGCAATGATGATTCCGCCCTGGAAGGCGACAAGCGACACCCTTAAGCCAAATACGCTGATGACTTCCGGATCGACTGTCCCATTCCCTACTAGATATGCGTTTGCAAGATCCGGATGAAGCATGATTGCACCTAGCACCAGACCAAGTACTGGATTCCCTCCGAATCGCTTTGTTGCCGAATAGACAACCAGCAAAGGCAAAATCGTGAAGATACCGGTGGACATGATTGATATAAAACGGTTGAAGCCTTCAATACCAGGATACATTTCTACAATTGATTCCGGACCGAAAATTCCCTGCTGGCTCAACAGCCCGGTAACACCCATCAGTAACGCTGCAGCCAAAAGGCCTGGAATGATTTCGACGAATACATCTGAAAGCGCCTTGATTCCTCTTTGGAAGGCATTTTGCTTCTGGGCCGATTGCTGTTTTACATCCCCAAGCGACATCCCTTGAATTCCCGCTTCCTCAACAAACACAGCATAAACGTCATTGACCGTACCAGCTCCAAAAATGATTTGCAGCTGGTCGCCGGCAACAAATGAACCTTTTACATAATCGAGTTCTCCTATGGCTTTTGTGTCAGCCAGTGAATTATCATTAAGCACGATCCGCAGCCTTGTCGCACAATGAGCTGCGCCTTGAATATTTTCTTTGCCGCCTATTAATGTCAGTAACTCTTTGACAGTTGGCGAATATTTGGACTTTATATTTTTATCAGCCATTTTTTGTATCCTCCCTTTGCCTTGTAGGAACCGGTTCCAATTAAGTATAAAAAAATTTGCTGGCTCCCGCCTTTGTTTTCCGTTCGACGGGAACCGGTTCCACAAAATCATTTTAATACAGCCAATCACTTAACGCAACACTTTTTTGAAAACGCTGTCAGCTTTTTATTGCTTTGACACTTTCCCCTTCGATAAAATCGAACCCAGAGACCTGCAATTGGGGGACTTCTTCCCCATTGGTCATTTTAATGATGGTATTAGCAGCCATTTCGCCAGTTGCTTCATTGGTGAATCGGATCGTCGTAAGGCTCGGGTGAATGACTTCAGAAATATTATATCCGCCGAATCCGGTCAGGGAGATCTCTCCTGGAACCTTTTTCCCCAGCCGTAAAATCATTTTCAGCGCGCCGAAGGCTATATTGTCTGTTGCACAGATGATTGCAGTTGGCGTGAAGTCTTCAAGGATTTCTTTCGTCACTCTTGCGGCATCCTGAAAATCGAACGCTGTCAGGAAGGTTTTCACCTGAGTAGCGCCGGCCTTCGCCAACCCGTCCACGATTCCTTGCTTCCGCCTCTGCCCAACGGCAATATCGCTCTCGGTTACCCCTAAATAGGCTACGGATTGATGCCCTTTCCCGGCTATGTATCTTCCCATTTCATAGCCTGCATTATAGTCATCATTGATGATACAGTTCGATTGCTCGACCTCCTGGGCAACAATCAACACAGGAATCTGAATCGCATTGATTGTTTCAATATGCTTTTCAGTGACCCCGGTAGCAATAAGGATGATGCCATCCACCTTTTGCCGTGACAAGCTGACCAAGCTTTCGATTTCGCGGTCAACATGTTTGCTTGTACTGATAATCAGCGTTGTATAATCGCGTTTTCTCAGCTCCTCATCAATCGCCATCAGCACCGTAGAAGTAACAAAAGAATCCAAAGTCGGAGCAATGACTCCGATGAAATTTGTCTTTTTAGCCTTCAGGCTTTGTGCAAACGAGTTTGGCTCATAATTCGTTTCCTCGATCACCTTGCGGATCTTTGCCTTCGTTTTTTCACTGACGTTGCCGCCATTCAAATACCTCGAAACCGTACTTTTTGCTACTCCCGCAAGCCCTGCAATATCATTAATCGTTGTATTCATGGGTTTTTCACCTGATTTCTCCATTGCTATAATGCATTCATTATATAATATCGCCACGGATGTTAAAAGGAACGGGAGTTTAGCTTGTCTACTCTCCCATCGCCAATGCCAAAAAGGCAAATATGACGCATGGGGATAGTCATATCTCCTACTCTGTTTTTTCAGGAATCACCTTCATCGAGGCAGACCTGATCACACACTCAACTATCAATCTACAAAAGTCTTTTTCGATAAGAATGACAAAAATCCATGGTGACAAGCTCATAAATAAAAAGAGAGAAGACCCTTTTCCTGTCAAAATTGAAAAAGTCTTCCCCTTAAATATTTTCTGCCTTTATCCACGAAGCACTACATAGACATAGCCCGCTTGGCTAACATCATATCATTTTTAAGAATTTCACTAAGATTGTATGAAGGATACAATCCTTTTTTATACATATAGGAAAAAATCTGTTCATGCATATCAATCGCCTGGTTCAGCTGTTTCTTCATTACTTTCCTTACAGCGGGTGTTGCGGTTTCGGTGATTGCAATTGCATAATTCCTGACGGCTGTTTTGGCAAATGCCAATAAGTCACCTGCCAAAAAGCTGTCCGTTGACCGATAATCGCTTGTTTGCTGGGCTTGCGGGGCGTAAGGATAAAATTTCAGCAGCTCTCTGAGATTCATATCCAAACCCTGGATTGCCTTGGTGTAAATCTTTCTAAGCTCAGGATCCTGAATATCCTTTAATCCCTTCTTTAACTTCATTAAACCAATTGCCTGAAAAGCAACCAGCTCGTGTATTTCCAATGTTTCATGCCAGGCAAGCGTCTGTGGATTATTTGTTGTCATCCTCATGCTCCTTTTCGATTTGTCACCCTTAATTTATGAAATAAAGATAGCTATCGGTGCCTGGCTTTAAGAAAAAAACATAACAATGAATCTCCAAATGAACTTCAGTGCATAAAAAATGGCTGCCAGGATCATCCCGACAGCCTTTACAATATCTATATTAAATTCGGGGGAATTTAACACGCATTAAGCAGCTTTATGTGCATCCTCAGGTGTTTTTTTGAATACAGTCCGGCGGATGAAGGGAACAACCCAGCGATCCAGACCGTATCTTCCTGCATTGTAGCCGGCGAACAAGATGATGAAGCCAAAGAAGATATCCGTTGGGTTATGAGAGACTGTTCCAGCCAGGAAGAAAGAGAAATTCATCACTAGGCCGAAGAAAATTGCTGCTGTTGTCAGTGTTCCAAGAATCAATCCAAGACCAATCAGGAATTCGCCAAGTGGGACGATGAAGTTGAAGAGCTCAATGTTTGGCAAAGCAAAGTTTTCAAGGAATGATACATACCAGCCATAAACTGCGTTTCCATCAGGACCTTTAACAGGATTGGCAACCGCATTCTTTAAATATCCAGAGGCATCGAAACCTTCACCAGTCAATTTTCCCCAGCCTGCAGTCATCCAGCTATAACCAAGCCATATCCGTATTACAGTCAAAAGGCCAGCAGCGATACTATTTTCCCTTAACCATTTTGCAACCATGCCATCCACTCTCCAGTGATTTAATTTATTATTACTACACTTATAAAATATCAAATTCACAATGGAAATAGTGGATTCTTAAGATCAATTCACAAATCCGTTGAAATGATTTGAACGAATTATGACAACGGATTTCCTTTTATGGAAAAAGAACCTAACTAGGTATTTTCCATCAGGGATTCTTCAATTTCTGCAGCACCTTAAAGAGAGCCCAACCCGCATGGATCAGGCTCCCTTTATCCTTTTTATATCTAACCATTCACCCCAAAGTGTTCTCTCGCAAGCTCCTTGAATCTCTCGGAGTCAATCTCTTCTTTCGTCATCTCTCCATCTTTCCATTGGGTAAAACTTGTCTCAGTTAAAATCATGCTCCCATCAGTTGTGATTCTTGTCAGTAATGGCTTTTTATTAAACGGAGACTGAGTATGTTCT
>DMSR01000033.1 GCA_003457145.1 Bacillus sp. (in: firmicutes) | reverse complement strand
CATAAACAGATATATCGCCTCTGACCAGTACCTTCATGCCATTTTCAGGGTTGAATTTCATTGAACGCGCCGCACTCGAGAACATGACTGACAGGATTCTCGCTTTTTCATCCTTAAGGGTAAAGTACATATGTCCACTAGAATGCTTCTTAAAATTCGAGATTTCTCCCTTGATATATACACCCTGAAGATGGGGGTCTGCATCGAATTTTCTTTTTATGTATTTGGTTAAAGCGTTGACTGTAAGATAACGCTGATTATCCATGATAAACTCCTTTGATTAGAACAAGTGTTGAAATTGTTTATGCAGTTATTGAAAAATAACCTATCAATGACAACTTCCTCAATATAAAAACTGTCCATATCTATTATAAGTTTAGATTCCCAATTCGTCACTTAACTTCAGTGAATTTAGAGTTTCTAACATATAAAGATATAGACAGGATCACACCTTATATATTTGTGTTTTGAAGCCTTTTCAGGTGATTTTTTGCTGATTTCATTGTGTTATACATCAACATGGCAATGGTCATTGGCCCAACGCCGCCTGGAACGGGTGTAATGTACCCGGCCTTATCTTTAACCTCTGCAAAAGCAACATCTCCGCAAAGCTTGCCTTCATCGTCCCTGTTCATCCCGACATCAATTACAACTGCACCTGGTTTGATATGGTCCGCTGTTATCAAGCCGACCTTCCCAACTGCTGCAACGACTATATCAGCTTTTCTGGTGTGCTCCATTAAGTCTTTTGTTTTGGAATGGCAATAGGTAACAGTTGCGTTTTTATTCAGAAATAACTGTCCTGCCGGCTTTCCTACGATGTTGCTTCTGCCAACGATGACCACATGCTTACCCGCGAGTTCATATCCGATTTCTTCTAACATCACCATCACACCATAAGGGGTACATGGAAGAAATGCGTCCTGCCCTGTCATCATTCTCCCCACATTCAAGGGATGGAAGCCATCAACATCTTTTTCCGCTGAGATTGCTTCAATTAAATTAGCCTCGTTTATATGGGCGGGAAGAGGAAGTTGAACCAAGATTCCATGAATGCTATCATCCTTGTTCAAGTCATCAATTTTGGCCAGCAGTTCCTTTTCAGTAATTGTTGTCGGGTACTCAATCAATACATTATGCATGCCTAATTCTCGCGCGGTTTTTTGCTTGCTGTTTACATAGGTTCTCGAAGCTTGGTTATCTCCGACAAGAATAACGGCAAGTCCAGGTATCACATCCTCGTTCTTCAATTCTGCAACCTGTTCAAGGATTTCGAGCTTTTTCTTTTTGGCGATTTCTTTTCCATCAATAATAATAGCAGCCATACTCTTCTCCCCCTAATTTCTCTGGGAAGATCCAATCTGCCTTCTTCCAAAGGTCTTTAGGAAATGCTTTGTTTTACTTTTGACAGGACCCCATTAATAAATCGGCTTGATTGGTCATCCCCATATAATTTCGCAATTTCGATCGCTTCATCAAGTACGACATTTACAGGCACTTCATCACTGCAATGCTTCAGTTCATATATAGCAAGGCGCAATAGGTTACGGTCAACGGCAGCAAGCCTGTCGATCGACCATTTTTCCAAATAGGTTTTTATCTCCTCATCAATATCCTGCTGATGCTGAACCGTGCCGTATACAAGCTTGTTTAGGTAATCATCTCCCGCTTCATCTTCTAGTACGTGTTCGATTGCATCTTCTGCTTCTACCTTGCTTATATCAATCTGGAATAAGGCCTGAAGGGCCTTTTCTCTTGCTGTTCTTCTTTTCATTCTAATCCTTAGCTCCTTTTTGCTTATCTGAGTCTAACAAAATAATAGCATATCACAACTCATTACGCATGATTTCCTATTATTTTTCACTTTTTAGTGAAAGTTAATCAACCCAAGGTGAAAATGATTAAAAGGTGCTAAGAAGAATTTACCTCTGTTAAATTTTGCTGTTGATTTTCGTTCCAGGCGCTTCGCTTCCGCGGGTAGAATTATAAAGAAGCGCAACTGCCACAGGGGTTTAGAAATCAACGTTGTGCTTTAACAGAGACAAGAATTTTGTTCCTTCTTTCAGGATCTTTTCATTTGCTTTGTTTTTTCGTTTGGGGCATTTCGGGTAGAACTCAAAGCCAAGGATTTCGAAAAAAAATCTTTCTCTATGAAATCGGACAAAAAAAACCAAAGGCAAATAAAAACATGCCTTTGGCTTCATTATCAAATTTCCTGTTCGACATCAGCTTCCTGCTTATGGTTCTCAAATTGAATCCCAACTACGTGAATATTGACTTCTGAAGCATCTAGTGCAGTCATGTTCAATAAAGTTTGGCGAATATTATCCTGGATTTTTTGTGCGACCACCGGAATAGAGACACCGAATTTCATGACACAGTATACTTCTACCTTTATTCCTTCTTCAGCAAGCTCAACCTTAACACCTTTGCCGTGATTTTTCTTTCCTAGCCTTTCAACTACACCAGCCGCAAAGCTGCCGCGCATTTGCGAAACACCTTCTACTTCAGATGCCGCGATGCTAGCAATTACTTCAATTACTTCAGGTGCAATTTCAACTTTGCCCAGGCCGTTTTCATCATGGCTCATTTCAAGAATATGTTGTTGCTGTTCACTCATGGCTTGACCCTCCTGTTATTCTTCTTTCATAAGATCATGCATTTCTAAAAACTTTGTATTGAATTGCCCTTCCACGAACTTCTCATGGTTCAGCAGTTTAAGATGGAACGGAATGGTCGTGTGGACTCCTTCAATTACAAACTCTGCAAGCGCCCTTTTCATGCGGTCTATCGCTTCTTTCCTGCTGCTTCCGTAGGTGATGACTTTTGCAATCATGGAATCATAGTAAGGTGGGATTGAATAGCCAGGGTATACCGCTGAATCTATTCTAACACCAAAACCGCCTGGAGGGAGATACATTTTGATTTTACCTGCAGATGGCATGAAATTCTTCGCAGGATTTTCAGCATTTATCCGGCATTCGATTGCCCAGCCGTTGAATTGTACATCTTCCTGTTTCAGATTCAATCTCTCGCCAGATGCAATCTTAATTTGTTCCTTTATTAAATCGACACCCGTTACCATTTCAGTTACTGGGTGTTCAACCTGGATTCGTGTATTCATTTCCATAAAATAAAATTTGCGATTGTTATAATCATAGATAAACTCTACCGTGCCGGCTCCAGTATAATCAACTGCTTTTGCCGCCTTGACAGCCGCATCGCCCATTTCCTTGCGAATTTCTCCGTCAAGAGCAGGTGAAGGTGTTTCCTCAAGAAGTTTTTGCAGGCGCCTTTGGATTGAACAATCGCGCTCACCAAGATGGATTGTATTCCCGTAGCCATCAGCTAGAACCTGAATTTCAACATGTCGGAAGTCCTCAATATATTTTTCAATATAAACGCCGGGATTTCCGAACGCTGTCATCGCTTCCTGCTGTGTAATATTGATGCCCTTTATCATTTCCTGTTCTGTGCGCGCTACCCGGATTCCCTTTCCGCCTCCGCCAGCCGTTGCCTTGATAATAACAGGATAGCCGATTTCATTGGCTAATTTGACGGCATCCTCGGTACTCTCTATGATTCCCTGGGACCCTGGAACAATCGGAACGTTGGCAAGCTTCATTGTTTCCCTTGCGACGTCTTTTGTCCCCATTTGCTGGATCGCCTCAGGTGACGGCCCAACAAATATGATATTGCACTCTCTGCAAAGCTCTGCAAAGTCGGCATTTTCTGCCAGGAACCCATAGCCTGGATGAATGGCATCGCATCCAGTCAATTTTGCGACGCTAATAATATTAGTGAAGTTCAAATAGCTGTCTTTTGAAGCCTTTGGTCCGATACAATACGCCTCATCAGCAAGCTGGACATGAAGTGATTCCCTGTCTGCTTCTGAAAAAACAGCAACTGATTCAACACCCAGTTCCCTGCAGGCGCGGATTACACGGACTGCGATTTCTCCTCTGTTAGCTATCAATAGTTTTTTTATCATCATNNATTCGGGCTTTACCAGGAATAAAGGCTGGCCGTATTCAACCAGCTGACCGTCTTTTGCAAGAACTTCAACGATTTCCCCGTTTACTTCCGCTTCGATCTCATTAAAAAGCTTCATCGCTTCTACGATACAGACAATTGAATCCTTGCTAACTTTTGACCCTTGCTTTACATAAGAGTCAGCCTCTGGCGATGAAGATTGATAGAAAGTCCCGACCATAGGAGAAACAATTTTATGTAAATTAGATGTGTCTTTTTCTTGCTGTTCCTCTTCTTGGACAGCAGCGACAGCTGGTGNNTGGTTCTGGCCTGGCAGCCTCCTGTACGACTGGCACTGGCTGTGGAACCGGTGGTTGCTGGACAGTCGATTGAACAGACTCGATATTTTTTGCGGCTGTATTTTTCTTCATTTTGATTTTCGAACCATCATACTCGTATACAAACTCATCAATGCTTGATTGATCAACTAATTTTATCAACTCTCTGATTTCCTGTACTTTTAACATTATGGGCACCCCTTGTCCTTTTCATAATTAAGACTAGATACTAACACTATACGATAATACCATGTACAAATTCAATATGTTACGATAATTCTCTTCTATTTCTNNCCCTTTCTTATCTATTTTAATATTTTCTGAAAAAAAAGTGAATTCATTCGACAGGAAACGCAAAATATTTAGCGAATATAATATTAGCTTGTTATTAGGGGGAGAAGACATCCGATGGGAAAAATAGAAGAAATTAAGATGGACGACCTGGAAAGAAAGAATTCCTTGATCGTTAAGGCAACGTTTGTTTCCGTGCTCCTGGCAGCAATCGTCGACATCGCAATGAAAAAGGACCTGGCCGTGATCCTCTCTATAGTAGCAGGCGGAGGAGCTGGTGTTGGGTTTGTAGCAATGCTGCACTATTTAAAGAAACTGACTGCTTTGATTCCATATCTGGCTATTATTATCGTTTCCGCCGTGTTGTTTTTAATGATGGAAACCAGCGTATCGCCTACTGCATATATTTTGC
>DMSR01000517.1 GCA_003457145.1 Bacillus sp. (in: firmicutes) | reverse complement strand
ATCTGATAAGAGATGAACAAAATCCGGAGTCGACTCATGATTTTGGCAAGGATATTATCCCGTTAATGCTCAAGGAGGACAAAAAACTGGTTGCCTATCCTTTTAAAGGGTATTGGAAGGATGTAGGGACTGTTCAAAGTCTCTGGGAAGCGAATATGGATTTGCTTGACAGAAATTGTGAATTAAATCTATTCGATCACTCCTGGAGAATTTATTCAGTAAATCCGAATCAGCCGCCTCAGTATATCTGCCCAGATGGGAAAGTTACGGAATCCCTTGTTAATGAAGGGTGCAAGATTGAAGGAGAAGTATCTAAGACAGTCGTCTTCCAGGGAGTCACTGTGAAGAAGGGTGCGATCGTGAAGGAAACGGTCATCATGCCAGATGCGGTAATCGGACATAACTGCAGGATAGAAAAAGCGATTATTTCACCTGGGGTATACGTACCGGACGGCACGATTATCGGACCAGACGAGAACAATAATGAAATTATATTAATATCGGAAGATACAATCGGGGAATTGCAGTCCAATTGAACCGACATCGGGAGGAAAGATAAATGAACAAACGATTAATGGGAGTAATAGACGCGACTACAGTTCACGAAAATCTTCATGAACTGGCTCTCCACCGCTCAGCAGCTGCCATACCGTTTGGCGGACGATATCGGCTGATAGATTTTATCCTGTCAAATATGGTGAACTCAGGAATACAAAGCGTCGCGATCTTCCCCAAATTTCAATACAGATCTTTGATGGACCACTTGGGATCAGGGAAGAACTGGGATTTAAACCGGAAAAGGGATGGATTATTTTTCTTCCCCTCAGCTAACCTCGATAAACCATATCCAGGTATTGGAACGCTGGACCACTTTGCCGAAAATATTGATTTTTTTCACCGCAGCACACAAGATTATGTCTTGATTGCTAATTCCTATACTGTCTTCAATATGGATTTTCTGCCGCTGCTTGACTGGCACATTGAATCAGGCTGTGATATTACAGAGGTCCAGAAAGGTGGGGTTTCCCTAGGAATTTACCTTGTTAAGAAAACGCTGCTGATGGACTTGATAGAAACCCGCAATGAAACCGGATACTCGAATATGAGGGATGTCGTGAAAGACATTGATAGCCAGTTCAGGCTTTGCTTCTATGAATATGAAGGATATGCAGTCATGGTGGATACAGTTGAAAAATACTATGGAACAAGTATGGATTTATTGAATCCAGATGTATGGAATCAATTATTCCTCAAGGAAAGGCCAATTTTAACAAAGGTCAAGGATGAACCTCCTACTCGCTATGACCGCCAGGCATCCGTAAGAAACTCAATGGTGGCAAATGGAGGTTTGATCGAGGGAACTGTTGAGAACAGTATCGTAGCGAGAGGCGTTAAAATAGGAAAGGGTACAGTCATCCGCAATTGTATCATCATGCAGAAAACTCAAATACAGGAAAATTGCGTCCTTGACTCTATCATTGTCGATAAGGATGTAAGGATAGAAGCAGGAACAGCTATTACTGCATCACCAGATTCACCGACTGTCATTCGCAAGGGGACAGTCCAGGGAGTGAGGACAGGATTGTGAAGGTTTTATTTGCTGTATCGGAATGCGTTCCATTCATCAAATCAGGCGGATTGGCAGATGTCGCAGGATCTCTGCCTAAGGAATTAAAAAAGCTTGGGGCTGATGTAAGGGTTATTTTACCTAAGTACGGGATGATTCCGAAAAAATTTCGTTCTAGAATGAAAAAAGTGAAAGAGTTTACGGTGCAGGTAGGTTGGCGCACACAGTATTGCGGCATTGAGACTCTTGAGTATGAAGGTGTAACTTTTTATTTTATCGACAATGAATACTACTTTAATCGAGATTCCCTTTACGGACATTATGATGATGGCGAAAGGTTCTCTTACTTTAACCGTGCCGTCCTTGATTTTATCGCTGAAGCTGAATTTTACCCTGATGTCATCCATTGTCATGATTGGCATACAGCGATGATTCCCTTCTTACTAAGGACGGAATATTACAAAAAGCCTGGCTATGGATTTATTCGTTCTGTATTTACAATCCATAATTTGCAGTTCCAGGGCATTTTTCCGCCTGAGGTACTTGGGGATTTGCTCCAGATAGACAGTCGCTATTTCAATGAAGAACAATTGGAGTTCTATGGTAATGCTAACTTCATGAAGGCTGCGTTGATCTCAGCTGATCATATTACAACGGTAAGCCCTACCTATATGAAGGAAATCCAAACGGCTTTTTATGGAGAAAACTTAGATGGGGTTTTAAGGAAGCGCAGCTCGGATCTTTCAGGCATTTTGAACGGAATTGACCATGAATTATATAATCCGGAAACAGATGAAGAACAATTGGAGTTCTATGNNTATATAATCCGGAAACAGATGAAGGGCTTGCTAGCACGTTTTATCCGGAAATATATAAAATGAGGGTAGAGAACAAACTGCACATCCAAAGGTTTTTTAACCTTCCGGAAAATAGGGAAATACCTGTTGCAGCAATGATTACCCGATTAACAAAACAAAAGGGACTTGACCTTGTCAGAGGCGTTTTTCATGAAATAATGGGAAAGGGAATCCAGATGGTCGTGCTCGGAACGGGAGATCCGGAATTTGAGGAATTCTTTAACGGAATGGCTGGTCAATATCCTGATCAGTTCAGGGCCTATATAGGCTTTGATGAGAATCTTGCTCACCAGATTTATGCAGGCGCTGATTTGTTTTTGATGCCGTCTATGTTTGAACCATGCGGTTTAGGACAGATGATTGCCATGCGTTATGGAGCTGTTCCAATCGTAAGGGAAACAGGCGGCCTGAACGATACAGTCAAATCCTATAATGAATTTACCGGCGAAGGCAATGGATTTACTTTTTCCAATTTTAATGCACACGATATGCTTTTCACTATTGAAAGGGCACTGGCTGTTTACCGGGATAGCGAAAAGTGGGAACTTCTAGCCAGGGCAGCAATGGAAACAGATTATAGCTGGGTTCAATCGGCCAAACAATACAAAGCATTGTATACAGATCTCATCTCAAGGAGTGAATCTCATGTTTTCTAACGTAACTGAATTCAAATCTGTTTTTTTGAAAAAACTCGAGATGATGTATGGAACAAGCTTTGAAGAAAGCACAAGCAGGGAGNNTTCAAACGCTTGGCCATATGATCAGAGAGTATGTGAGCGGAGACTGGATCAAGACGAATGAACGTTACCGTGCTGGGGCAAAGAAGCAAGTGTATTACTTATCTATCGAATTTCTGCTGGGCCGGCTTTTAAGGCATAATTTGATTAATTTAGGCGTTGAACAGGTAGTGTGCGAAGGCCTTGATGATCTGGGGATCAATCTTGATCAGCTTGAAGAAATAGAAGCTGATGCCGGTCTTGGAAATGGCGGACTTGGCCGCCTTGCGGCATGCTTTCTCGATTCACTAGCCTCTCTTGATTTGCCTGGGCACGGGTGTGGCATAAGATATAAACACGGGCTGTTCGAGCAGAAAATAGTCGATGGTTATCAGGTGGAGCTGCCTGAACAATGGCTCAGGCACGGACATGTTTGGGAAGTACGGAAGACTGATGCAGCAGTTGAAATTCCCTTTTGGGGAGAAGTTGAAAGCAGGATGGAAAATGGCCGGCTTGTGTTCAGGCACCTGAATGCAGAAACAATCATGGCTGTTCCATATGACCTGCCTGTCATTGGTTATCAGTCTGAAACAGTCAATACATTGAGGTTGTGGAATGCAGAGCCGTCAAAGTATCCGTCAAACGCAGANNATCTTCAAGTATAAGAAGGATACAGAGTCTGTTTCGGAATTTTTATATCCTGATGATACGCACGATGAAGGGAAAATCCTTCGTCTCAAGCAGCAATATTTTCTCGTTGCAGCAAGCATAAACGCAATTGTTCAGGCATTTAAAAAGAAGAATAAGAGCTTGCTAGAATTCCATCAGTATGTAAGTATCCATATCAATGACACACATCCGGCAATTGCCGTCCCTGAATTGATGAGAGTATTGATGGACGAAGAAGGTCTTGGCTGGGATGATGCCTGGCGTATAACGGTTGAAACACTTTCTTATACAAATCATACAACACTTGCGGAAGCGCTCGAAAGATGGCCAATCAGAATATTCAAGCCGCTGCTCCCTCGGATCTTCATGATCATAGAAGAAATAAATGAACGTTTCTGCAAACAGGTATGG
>DMSR01000518.1 GCA_003457145.1 Bacillus sp. (in: firmicutes) | reverse complement strand
CAGATCAGATGGATAGCAAGATGAAGGAAGCACTCGAAAAGTCAGTTCTCGATCAAATGATCAAGGCGGAACTGGTTCTCCGGACAGCTGAGAAAGACGGCATCTCCATTGAACAAAAAGAAGTCGATGCAGAGCTGGAAAAGATCAAAGCGAACTTCGAAGACGAAAAGAAATTTAAAGAAGCCCTGAAAAAGAATGAATTAACCGAGAATAAGCTCAAGGACCAGCTCCAAAAGCAAATGACAGTCACGAAATATCTTGACAGCAAGATTGGCAAAATAGAAGCAACCGACCAGGAAATCCAGGCCTTGTATGACCAATACAAACAGCAGACCGAAAGCCAGAAGCAAGAGCCGGAAGCACTCGAAAAAATGAAACCACAGCTTGAGCAGCAAATAGTCTCAGAAAAAGAGAATGAAAAATTCAACAAGCTGGTAGAAGAACTCCGTAAGGATAATGAAGATAAAGTTAAGATTATTGGGGCTTAGTACAGGTTCATTTGGCGCGTAAACTAAGTTTGAGGAAAGAGGGAGGGTGACTCAAAAGGTCGATTAAATTTCAACCTGAGAGTCAGCCTCTTTTGCCTTTTTATCAGTTTTTGGGTATGAATGGATGAGTTTGCAGGGAGAGGGGGATTGTCCTTCCGATACGAATCCATTTTCTTCATAAATGTAAATTACATCTCCCCCTATCCAGAGACTTAACCAAGGATAATCAATGATTTAAATTAAATGGTGAAACGTTTCCATATATGATATGCTTTTGACTGAGGTGATAGCATGGCAACGATAAAAGATGTCGCAAAGTTGGCCGGAGTTGGCCTTGGGACAGCCTCCCGTGTAATTAATCAATCTGGCTATGTAAGCGAAGCAACAAAGAAAAAAGTTGAGGATGCAATAGCGGAATTGGGATATGTTCCTAATGAAATGGCTAGAGCCTTTGTGACACAGGACAACAGGCTTGTAGCGTTATTTTTGCCTTCCATTCATCATGCGTTTTTCTCTGAGCTGGCCTATTTTATTGAAGATGAGCTGGATAAAAACGGTTATAAGATGATGCTTTGCAATTCCAGCAATCAAATAGAGAAAGAGTTAAGCTATATCAATATGCTCAAGCAGAATAAGGTATCAGGCATTATCGGAATATCCTATAATCAGATTGAAAATGAGATAAACAGCTCCATGCCAATTGTGTTAGTGGATCGCCATATCGGTGAGATTCCTTATGTCTCCAGTGATAATTATGCAGGAGGGAAAATGGCTCTTCAAGCACTGAGGGATTCAGGCTGCAAACATGTTGCCTATATCGGGACATATACGAAAACCATACTAACAGAAGTGGAGAAAAGGAAGGAAGGTTTTGAAAATGCGGCCAAGGAATATGGAATACATTATACACTCTACCTTGAAGAGGACCCGATAAAGGATCAAACCGTTTTTCTCAATCAATTTTTAACTAAGCATAAAAATGTGGATGGAGTATTTGTTGAGAATGATCTTATGGCCCTGGAATTGGTACAGCTAGCACTTGAGAAAAATATAAAAATTCCAGATGATCTTTCCGTAATAGGATATGACGGAATCCAGAGATACGCAGCACTTAGACCTAAACTCTCAACCATACGCCAACCAGTTGAAGTAATGGGGAGAAGCCTGGTCTACCTACTGATCAAAAGGATCAATGGGGTGTCGGTAACGTCTGCGATTCATCCAGTGGACTATTTAAAGGGTGAAACGACACGTTAATAGCCAAAAGAAAATTAGAAAAGGATTGACAAGAAAGAGGTGAATTTTATATACTGATTATGAAGATGGAAACATTTCCACATAGATCATCCGGGGCTTTGCCCTTTTATTATTACCCTTTGGGGAAACGTTTCCAGAATAAAAGGAGGGGTTCAAATGAAAAAAATGATCAGCCTTTTTATGATTTTTGCACTTATGTTGGTTTCAGCTGCTTGTTCTAATTCTGCAGGTAATGATGCAGAAGAAAAGGAAGGAACAAAAGAATTAAAAGTGTGGGTACATGTACCAGCAGATGAACCAGAAGGAGAAAACTACGATAAAAGAGCAAAAGAATTTGAAGAAACTCATAAAGGTGTAAAGGTAACAGTTGAACACATCGTCAAGACAGGTGAGGGCAGCGGTTATAATGACAGAATAAATGCTGCAATAACGACTGGAGATCTGCCGGATATCATCACCTTAGAGAGTGTACATACGGCCTCTTATGTAGACTCCGAGCTTTTATTGCCTTTAGATAAATATTTAGACCAGTCAACTGCCGATTCTTATCTGGACACAATCGTTGACGCTGGCAGTGTGGGAGACAATCTCTATGCCTTGCAATCCTTCGATTTATCTTCTCCGGTTTTTTATAATGTTGATTTATTTAAAGAGGCAGGCATCGAGGTTCCTGCAGATGAAAATGGAAATTGGACCTTGGAGCAGGCCTGGAGCTACGATCAATTTTTGGAGAATGCGAAAAAATTAAAGGAGCATATGGGCCAGGAGCCGGTTCACATGTTCCCTGATAACAGTGGCTGGCAGATGTATGCCCATTCACCAATTATTTTCTCTAATGATGGACAATTGGTTGGAGAAAACGGATTGGAAACCGAGGGGTATTTGAATAGCGATAACACAATTGAAGCTCTGAAGTTTATCGAAAAATTATTCAGAGATGGAATTGTTTCCCCAACTGTAAGGGAAAATGCGTTTGCTTTAGGAAAAGCAGCATTCAGCTTTGAAGGACCTTGGATGGTAGATGTATTCGGTAATGAATATCCAGATCTTAATTGGTCTTTAATGCCTTATCCATACGGGAAAAAAGGCCACCAGTCAGCCCCGCATGGCAGCTGGTATGTGGCAGCGACTCAGTCCACTGAGCATCCTGAACTTGCAGCTGAATTGGTTGCTCATTTAACGAATAAAGATAGTGCAAAAGCAATGGAGGAAGCAGCTGGCCTTATTCCTGGGCACAAAGAATTGTTGGAGTCCTCCGAAAAATATAATGAGTATCCAAGAAAACTAATGTTAGACCAGCTAGTTAACACAGAACATCTAAAGCCAAAATCACCAATCTTTCCAGTACTGGAAGATGTGTTGGGGGATATTGTTGAAGGCATTGCATTGAATAATGGTTCCGTTGAAGAACTGGTCAAAGATGCGATTGACAAAGCGGATCGTGAGGCAGCAAGATTTAAATAAATCTTTTAAATGATAATAAAATAGGGAGTGTGCGACTAG
>DMSR01000140.1 GCA_003457145.1 Bacillus sp. (in: firmicutes) | reverse complement strand
TGCAAAACCAGCCTTCGTATCAATAGAACGAAGGCTGGTTTTATTTTATAATTCAAAATGATAACAAACCATTTACAGGGAAGACAGATAAAATTGCCGATAATCAATTTGGATACTGGTCGACTTTCCATTAAGTCAGGATCGGGAATTTCCCGACAGTAATACCCTTAATTTATATTTGTTCATAAACATTGTTTAGTTTCTTTTACTTAAACCAAACTACATACAAAGAGGTGATACAGCATGGGAAAAGTACATTTGAATAAAAAGAAAAATACTGATTCTAAGATTTCAGCAATATTTGAACAAGTGAAAAGAAAGAATATTATGGATTGGGGAGAACTAGAATTTGCGGAAGGCCTTCTAAAGGATAAATATCAAAGATAGTGGAGAAATGTACCTTAAAAAAACCCTATTCGGTTATAGAAATCGAATAGGGATACTTCAGAAACCTATTTACCTCATGCCCTAACATGCACTGAAGACTCTGGTCGGCATTCATTTGTAAACTTTCAACCACATTATTGCTGTTCCTATAAGTAATCGGAGATTAAGCTTGCTTTATTCTTTTGGTAGCTATACATGATGATTGGCCTGCCTATGGTTCCATAGCAGACTCGGGTGCTCAATATCCCCGTTTCCTCAAGGAAGTTCAAATATTTCCTGACTGATACTCGGGTTATTCCGGTTTTTACCGCTAATTCTTCCGTTGAGAATTCTTTGTTTTTGAACCCTTCCAATTCTTTCAGAACCACCTTAAGTGTGTTTTTCGTCAATCCTTTCGGGTTTGGCTGTTCATGTTTTTTTGTGTCCTTTTGGAACAGCCTCATGTCGAGCTCTTGCTGGTTCAAGGTATGGTGTTGTTTAACAAAGTTCACCTTGTCCTGGTAAGACAATATGGCTTCCTTAAAACGCGAAAAAGTGAATGGTTTTATAAGATAATCAAAGGTTCCAAACCTCAACGCCTGCTGAACAGTGTCAATATCAGTGGCTGCAGTGATTAAAATGACATCGGCTTTTTTATCCTTCTGACGGATGTATGGAAGTAATTCAAGTCCGGTTTCACCCGGCATATATACATCCAATAGAACAAGTTCAACATCATTTTTCTCGAGAAATCTCTTAGCCTCCTTGACAGATGGAACGGTGCCTGCAGCTTTAAATCCGTCAATACTTTCTAAGTATCGTCTGTTAAGATCTGCAACCATTGGGTCATCTTCCACAATCAGAACTTTAATCATTCTCTCCACCCTCTCCTAGGTAAGGAATTGTCACAGTCATCATTGTTCCGCTTTCATTCGTGCCTGAAATGTCAATCATACCGTTTAGCTTTTCGACCGTTTGGCGGACCAAGAAGAGACCGTAGCCCCGGTTTTCCCCTTTTGTTGAAAAACCTTTATCAAATAGCTTCTTTCGGTCTGCGAACTTGATCCCTTCACCTGAATCTCTGACCTCAACTTTCAGCGTTTCGTTATCATATTTGAGGAACAGTTCCACCGTTTTGTTCTCAGAATTTGCCGTTGCTTCTACGGCGTTATTAATCAAATTGCCGGCTATCGTGATGATTTCATGCGCCCGGCTTTCCTTTGCCTCTGGGATTGAATTGTCAATTTGGATGCAAAGCTTTACACCCGATTCCCTGGCAAAACTAAGCTTTCCAAGGAGAAAACCGACAATGGCAGGATCTTTGATCTTTTTGCTGATATGGCTTATCTCAGTTTGGCTGTTTTCCACTACCTGATTAATGAAGGTTTCCAGCTTTTCATATTCCTTTAAATGAATCAGTCCCATAATACAATGTAGCTGATTCATAAATTCATGAGACTGTGCTCTTAAGGCATCCGCATAAATCCAAACGCCTGTCAGCTGATCCGCCAATTGTTTTATTTCACTTTTGTCCCTCAGCGTCTTGACTGCTCCAACAGTCAAGCCATCGACGATAATAGGTACTCTGCTCGTCATCAATTCCATCCCGTTGATTACGTCTTCCTGGTCAAGGCTCGCCTTACCTGTAACAAGCGTTTGATCCAGATGGGAAGCGGTCATGTAATCATCAGCCCGCTTACCAATAGGGTCGTCCTCCAGGCCTGCTTTTCTTAATAGTTTTAATGCGGACTGATTTACTAAAGTGATTAGCCCATTATGATCGACGGCGATAATACCTTCATGTACAGATTCAATCAAAGCATGCCTCTCATTAAGCAGCTTAGCAATTTGAAAAGGTTCGAGTCCTAGCAGGATGCGTTTTACAAACTGCGCAAGAAGAATTGCACCGATAATCCCGAACAGGAGCCCAAGCAGAATCCCTTCATTAATATTTCCTCTTACCAATCCCAGGACGTATTCAATCCTGTCAAGAGATATACCTACAGCAACTGCTCCCAGCTGTTTTCCATCCTCATTGTAAATCGGCGTTAACGCTCTCAGAGACATACCAAGCGACCCTTCAGAAATGGAAGCATACTCCTTCCCATCTAAGGCTTGCGCCTCATCCCCTCCTTCAAATCTTTTCCCAATATTCTCAGGATTTGGATGGGACTTTCTGATTCCGTTCATATCTATAACGACAACAAATTTGACATTAGTCGACTTCTGGATTTTGGATGTGAAACTTTGAATCTCGGACTCTGCGATTCTTCCTTCAAGTGCGTCTATAATATGGGGAGTCTGCGCCACAGTCCTAGAAACAGTAAATGCCTTTTCTTCCAAGCTTTTTTCGACCCTGGCTGTCACAGTCTTTTCGATAAGGATGCCTGTAATTAAAATAGACAAAAACACGACGATACAGACAAGAATGATTAACATATAATGAAGTTTCAATCTTTTTATCATGGGGGCAGCCTCCGCTAAAACCTAAAGTTTATACGAACAAATTTTATCATTTTTTCCCCCATATATACGTTTGTTATGTGACAAAAAAGCAACGGAACCCGTTGCTTCTTTTGTCAATATTGAAGGTGTGATTAAGCAGAAGCTATATAGCATTCTGGGTACCAAAATCTACTGTTAGCTGTTAATCTGGATTTTTTTCCACCTTGTATGGCACCCTGTCTTTATGGTGTATATGAAATAACTTTCAATCCGACCCTTCCAAGCAGATTCAGGTTCCTCCGGGTTAAACGGTGCTATCCCGTTTTTTACCTTGATCCACTTACTTGTTTCATCATCCTGAAAATAGCCTGTTATATTTGTTGAAAACGGATGAAAGGCTGTATTGCCGGAATGAATTTCCCCATGATGGATAAAGCTTTCACCATACTGATCATGAATCCAGTCATCATGCATATTCAGGAGGCTAAGTACTCCACTCTCGATATTCCCGACAAGCTTCGCTCTTTTCTGGAAGATATATTCCATTTTTTCACCTCCGTTAATAAAATAAGACTAGCTCACGCTTGATGGTTCCGGGCCCCACCAGGATTATAATGGCTGCAGTTTGCTTTGGAGAGCAGGTATGGCGTCGACCACGTGGCGATTAATGGCTAGTTCTTCTGGACTGAATCCTAATGCCAGACCAATCAGCTGGGGCAGATGGATGATCGGCATCGAAATATCTTCACTGAAGCCTTTTTGGGCGTCAGGCTGATATGCATCTAGCTGCATTTGGCACAATGGGCATGGGGTTACGATGCAGTCTGCCCCCGCATCCTTCGGAGACAAGCAGTTTATTCCCGTCATGTTCATTACTTCCTTTTGGGCCGGGAATACAGCATGGAATCCGCAGCAGGCAAGCCTTTGGTCAAATTCAACGCATTCAGCGCCAAGAGCCTCAGCTACTATTTCCATTGATTGCGGATTTCGGTGGTTTTCAAAACCCATTACTTTTGGAGGCAGCAGAATATGGCAGCCGTAGAAATTGGCAACCTTCAATCCTTTTATGGGGACCCTGACTAGCTTTTTCAAATTTTCAATGCCGTAGTCTTCAAGCAGGGCCCATAGAAGGTGGGTCACTTCTACGTTGCCTTGGTATTCCAGCCCTGCCCTGTTCAGTCCTTCATTAACCTGACCTCTCAATTTTTCGTTTTTATCCATCTTTAACTTTGAGGTTCTAAGCATCAGTGTACAGGTATTGCAAACTGTCAATAGCTTTGATACACCAAGTTCCTCAGCAAGGGCAATATTCCTGGCGTTAATAGAAGTTGCAAGGAAATCATCAATATCCTGGATATGGCTCGCGCCGCAACATGTCCATCCATTCAGTTCGATCAGTTCAATCCCAAGCGCATCGGCCACTTTTCTCGTGGATATCATTAATTCTTCTGCAGCTGATTCCAGCGTACAACCAGGGAAAAATGCATATCTTAAGTTCATCAGCTTTTTACCTCCTCTGCGTATTCGTAAAGCTTTCTTACTCCATTGATTCCTGCAATCTGCTTCGGCATATGGAGCGGGTTGATTTTGCCTTTTTTAATCATCCTCAATGCAAAAGGAACTTTTGTCAGTGCCGTTTGGACAAGTCCATCCGTTTTTATTGGCAGCATCGTTTCATTGAGGCGGCCTTTGCTTTTTACATCATCATGGAAAGCGTAGGCATGCTTGGCTCCCTGGTTTGCCCGTTCTCCCATTTGCATAGTTGCAGCTCTTAAAGCCGCAATCTGGTCGGTCAGTGGGATTGACTTAGGGCATTGGGAGACACATTGCATACAGTGCAGACATTTCCAAAGATCATTTTCAAGCACGGGCAGGAGATGTGTTTCTGGTGCTCCATCCCTGGAATCGAATACATAGCGGTAGGCTTTATTCAGGATAA
>DMSR01000219.1 GCA_003457145.1 Bacillus sp. (in: firmicutes) | reverse complement strand
AAAATCAGGAGTGTTGTCAGAAAAGGCCACAGCTGGACTTTCAACCGTTGCTGTCAGGATGCCTGACCATCCAGTGGCCCTTGCACTGATCGAAGCATCGGGACTGCCGCTGGCAGCACCGAGTGCGAACCTGTCAGGCAAGCCAAGTCCTACTACCGCTGAACATGTCGCCGATGATCTGACAGGACGGATTGCTGGCATTGTTGATGGCGGCGCGACAGGAGTCGGCCTCGAATCAACGGTTGTTGATTGTACCGGGGATATTCCGGCAATCTTAAGGCCAGGCGGCGTAACGAAGGAACAGTTGGAGAATGTAGTTGGGGAAGTCGCGGTTGATCCTGCACTGAAGGATAAAGAACAGGCTCCGAAATCTCCCGGAATGAAATATCGCCACTATGCACCGAATGCACCCTTTTATCTTGTAAAAGGAAGTAAAGAGAAAATCCAGCAGCTAGTGAATGAAAAACGTAAACAAGGCCTCAAAGTGGGTGTTATGACAACGGTGGAAAACAAAGAATTCTATGATGCGGCGGTTGTGATTGCCTGTGGCGAAAGAACGAGACTGGAAACAGTAGCGGAAGCTCTCTATGATACACTCCGAGCATTCAACCGCGAAAATCTCGACATCATATACGGGGAAATTTTTCCCGAGCATGGCGTTGGCCAGGCAATCATGAACCGGCTGTCAAAGGCATCGGGGTTGCCGGTTATAGAAAAATAAAGCTGTTTCTCATTTCTTGTTGTTTTCGAACACATTCATCCGTATTCTTAGGCACCTAGGCCCTTTCGAGGAGAAGAGGAATTAGAATAAATCAAGGCTCGTAAAAACCCCAGGTGCCAGTAATTTCTTTTATATGTAAAAGCAACAAAGTTTAAGAATCACAGAGAAAGCGCCTCGATAGACTGAGGTGCTTTTTATTATTTTTTATCAATGAGGAGGATGATTAGCCAAGCGATTTGTCATTGATAACGTGTTCATTCAATGCTTCTAAAACCTGTTGGACGTGCATATGCTGAATTAGCAAGTCCTAGGGGGCGAAGACATGGCAGCAATGGCCGGTGAATTACTCACACTTATATTAATGGCATTCGCATTGGGAATGGATGCATTTTCCGTTGGTCTCGGAATGGGAATGTTCAGGCTGACAAAAAGACATATCTTTAAAATTGGCGTTACAATCGGTTTATTCCATGTGTGGATGCCACTGCTGGGAATGGTTGCAGGCCGATTTCTGTCGGAGCAGTTCGGGGCGATTGCCGGATACATAGGCGGGCTGCTGCTGATTTTGCTAGGTATTCAGATGATCTGGTCAACCTTTAAAGAAGAAGAGATAAATATCATCTCCCCTGTTGGCAAAGGCTTATTGATTTTTGCCTTGAGTGTCAGCTTAGATAGCTTTTCGGTCGGCCTAACGCTTGGAATCTATGGGGCAAGAACGCTGCTTGTCCTTGTTTGCTTTGGTATCGCCGCAATGGTATTGACATGGGCCGGCCTAGTGATCGGACGAAAAGTACAAGGGTGGCTCGGTACATACAGTGTAGCGCTTGGCGGAAGCATCTTGCTGGCATTTGGGCTGAAGCTGCTGTTGCCATTATAGACTTAAGGCAATGGTTGGGTATTTTTTGAATGCCAAACAAATAGGCTCATTTGAATACGTGAAGGAATTTACACCTGGTACAAGGTGTATTTTTTTTGCGCATTTCACCAAAAGTTTGCAAATATTTACAAATCATTATATGAAAAATGTGGAATGTTATCATATAATGAAGAAAAGAGGAACCTGGCATTGCCACGTTTAATTTAATCAAATTACATCAGGAGGGAAAAGCATGGCTCGTATACTTTTCGTCTGCACGGGAAATACATGCCGAAGCCCGATGGCGGAAGCAATCTTGAAAAGCAAGCAAGTTCCCGGAGTTGAGGTGAAATCTGCGGGAGTATATGCGGTTAATGGCGCCGATGCCTCCATAAATGCAAAGATTGTGCTTGAGGAGAATAGGATCATTCATGACCACCGCTCTGCATCTCTGACAAAAGAAGATGTTGAGTGGGCATCGTTGATTTTAACAATGACTGAAGGTCATAAAGCGGTACTTCTTGACCAATACCCTGAAGCTTCGGATAAAATTTTCACCTTGAAGGAATATGCCGAAGAGAACCAAAATCCAGATATTGCAGATCCGTTTGGCGGCAATCAACAAATATATCATCAATCTTTTTTAGAAATTAAAGAGAATATCGAAAAAATTCTTAAAAAGATCCGATAATAACCTTGAAGGTTTTTATTGGAAGGATGTTTACACATCGATTGTGTTTTCGGAAATGAATAACAATCGTAAAACTCAAGAAGCCTAACCTTACTTTTGGGGAAAAAGCATCAACATTTACGAAAGGCTTATAGACAAAAACTTAACATTCAGGGGGATTATTTGTGGGTTCAAAACGCAGCTATAAATTTGGGTTAAGAAGGAAAATGGTTATGCTGACAACCGTTTTAGCTATCATTACCTATTCAACAAGCGCTTTTTTTATTTATTTCGTCTATCCTTATATTCAGAAATTCACTGATATTAATACCGTCGTATACACAGCAGCAGTCCTTGGGATGGGAATATTCTGGTCTGGCCTGCTAGCATATATGGCAGCAGGCTTGATCATTAACCCGCTGCAGAAGCTGGAGCAGTCGGCAATGAAAGCAGCACATGGCGAAATTGGCGAAGATGTGGAGTTATCAAAGTCTGATGATGAGATTCGTTCGCTTGGAGAGGCATTTAATAACATGCTGGCGAATCTTCGCGAAATGGTCAGTCAGATTGATACTAATTTTAAGCAGACAAATGAAAAGGTCATTCATATTTCAGGACAATCGGCAGCAGCTTCCGAGCAGGCTTCAATCATTTCGACTACAATCAAGGAAATCGCTGCAGGCGCAGACTCATCTGCTTTATCAACCCAGACTACGGCTGAGTCTGTTGATGAAGTCATCAGGATTGCTGAAGAAGTCCAGGAAAAAGCAAGAACATCCGAGACGATTTCAATCGAGATGGTCAAAGATCTGCAAGAATCAAAAAAAGCGATTCACTCGCTGATTTCCGGAATTGAAAGACTAGCAAATGACAACCGCCATTCTTTGGATACAGTTAAAAGACTGGAAGAAAATGCGGTCAAGGTTGAGCAAATCATCCAGCTGGTTGGAGATATCGCTGCCCAGACAAACCTGCTCGCATTGAATGCATCAATAGAAGCGGCAAGGGCGGGTGATCATGGGAAAGGATTTGCTGTCGTTGCTGAGGAAGTAAGGAAGCTTGCTGATCAAAGTGCAAATGCCGTTCAGGGAATTTCAGGCTTGATTCAAAATATCCAGTCTGAGGTCCGGAATGTTGTAAGCCAAATTAGCAGACAGGTTGAAACCGCTAATGGCGAAGCGAAAAAAGGGGAGAAAACAAATCTTGTCTTAGACGATATGACTAAGACCATTCACGATATGGCTGAAGTCATCCATACGATTACAGGATTGGTTGAAGCACAAATGGAAACGATCCAGGAAACCTCGATGCAATCACAGGAAATGGCCGCAATTGCCGAGGAAACGTCAGCAGGGGCGCTTAGTGTAGCTTCGGCTGCAGAACAGCAGGCAGAAGTAATTGAAAACGTCGGCCAGCTCGCCGCTGACCTTAAAGACCAGGCAGAAAAGCTAAAAGGGACAATCACGAAGTTCAGTTTATAATACAGAGCCACGGCTAATGCTGTGGCTTTTATAATGGAAAATATCCTGTTGAATTTCCAGGTTCGCTATAAATTAATTTCACTGTGAAAACGAAGATTTCGCTATATAAAATACTTTCGTTATACTATTTAATTTTTCGCAAAAAAAGTATGAAGCTGTGAAAATGAGCCGGTTTAGCCCATAACTAACAACATCGGTTACAAACTGACCCGATTTCTTTATAAATCCGAGCGAATATGAGAAAATAACGATAGAATTGATCGCCCGGCAAATCGGGAATACATAGGAGGATTTTACAATGAAAGTTGCAATTGCTTCAGATCATGGCGGTGTGAATATCCGCGAGGAAATCAAAAGCTTGATGGACGAAATGAAAATACCATACGAAGATTTCGGCTGTGAATGCGGCACATCAGTTGATTACCCTGACTATGCACTTCCTGTTGCGGAGAAAGTAGCAAGAGGTGAATTTGATAAAGGGATCTTGATTTGCGGAACTGGAATTGGCATGAGCATTGCCGCGAATAAGGTGAAGGGAATACGCTGTGCATTGGTGCATGACGTATTCAGTGCGAAAGCCACACGCCAGCATAATGACACGAATATGCTGGCGATGGGCGAGCGTGTCATCGGTCCGGGACTTGCCCGGGAAATAGCGGCAGCCTGGCTGACAACAGATTATGAAGGCGGACGCCATGAAAATCGGGTTGGAAAGATAAAGGATTACGAAAACCAGGGGTAATGGCTTCCTTTTCTGCTGTGAGGGGCAGGGAACACATGAACCTTGGCAGACTGCACATGTATTGCGAAAAGCTAGGAGGCTGATCGATGTCAATCGAACAATGGGAAGCAGAACTGAACTCGATACTTACCGATTTTAATGAACAGGTGCATTTAAGACAAGGCCAGGTGCTGGTTGTTGGGTGCAGCACAAGCGAAATCATCGGGCGAAGAATCGGCACGGCAGGTACGGAAGAAGCTGCTGAAATGGTATTCAGGCAATTACGTAAGCTTCAAGACAAAACAGGAATTCAGCTGGCCTTCCAATGCTGTGAGCATTTGAATCGGGCGATTGTCGTTGAGCGGGCAACTGCTGAGCAGAAGCAGCTGGATGAAGTGACGGTCATCCCTGTCAGGACTGCAGGCGGCGCGATGGCTTCCTATGCTTATCAACATTTGAAGGATGCTGTCGTTGCAGAATTCATCAAGGCAGATGCAGGAATCGACATCGGGGACACACTGATCGGGATGCATATGAAGCATGTCGCTGTTCCTGTCCGGGTACCTCAGAAAAGTATTGGACATGCGCATGTCACAATGGCGAAAACGAGACCGAAGCTGATCGGCGGGGCACGGGCAGTATATGAACGGACAAAAGAAAACGAGTCGTGCTGATAGCCTTATTTATT
>DMSR01000048.1 GCA_003457145.1 Bacillus sp. (in: firmicutes) | reverse complement strand
TGTGCTTTTTGCTTTAAAAGTTATACAATAGGGAATAAGTATTTAAGAAGCATGATATTATGAGTTATTTAGGTCCATTTTAAAAAATTGGCAGAATATTTGTTGCCTGAAAGTTCGACATTGGGGAATCAATTCCAATAGGATCCGAATTAAGAAAGAAATTTGGATGATTGTTACATGGACTTAACGTCAATAAACATTATATGCAAAAAGCTTGGAAAGAGGGGTTTTACATGAAAGAGCAATCTTTGGAGCTTGCCACCTTTGCAGGAGGCTGCTTTTGGTGTATGGTCAAGCCGTTTGATGAGCAACCGGGCATTGAAAGTGTCATATCAGGCTATACAGGAGGAACAACAGTGAATCCTACATATGAACAAGTCTGTACCAACACAACGGGACATTATGAGGCAGTCCAGATCACTTTTGATCCAGCTGTCTATTCCTATAATAAGCTGCTTGAATTGTTTTGGCAGCAAATAGACCCTACTGATCCCGGCGGCCAGTTTTATGACCGGGGAAAATCCTATCAGACAGCTATCTTCTATCATACCGAGGAGCAGCGTATATTGGCTGAGACTTCTAAAGTTAAGCTTAGAGAAAGTGGTATATTTTCTAAGCCGATTGTCACAGAAATCTTGCCGGCAAAGGTTTTTTACCCGGCAGAAACCTATCATCAGCATTTTTACAAAAAAAATCCAGAGCGATACAACTCTTATCAAAAGGGTTCCGGACGTGAATCTTTTATCCTGAAACACTGGGAGGAGAAATGAATGAAGAAGAATACAGAAGAATTAAAACAGCGTTTGACCCCATTGCAATATGAAGTAACGCAAAATAATGGTACGGAACCCCCGTTCCGCAACGAATATTGGAACGACTTGCGGGAGGGATTATATGTTGATATCGTCTCAGGTAAGCCATTGTTCAGCTCGCGAGATAAGTATGACGCTGGGTGTGGATGGCCAAGCTTCACAAAACCAGTTGATGATGAAGAAGTAGCTGAGAAGGAAGACTTAAGCCACTTTATGGTTCGTACCGAAGTAAGAAGCAAGACCTCAGATTCACATCTGGGCCATGTATTCGATGATGGACCAGGAGAATCAGGTCTTCGTTACTGTATCAATTCAGCCGCATTAAGGTTCATACCAAAGGAAAAGTTAGCTGAAGAAGGCTATGAGAAGTATCTAAAGCTATTTCACGATCAGGAATAATATGTTAAGGAAAGGATGATATAGATGTTCAAGAAATTATTTGGAAAGAAAGAGGAACCGGTCAAAACGATTCAGATGGTCGCTCCTCTCAGCGGAACGGCTGTTTCATTAAGCAAAGTTCCAGATCCGGTTTTCTCTGAAAAAATGATGGGTGATGGAATTGCGATTGAGCCATCCGATGGGATTGTCGCAGCACCGGTTGATGGTGAAATCATACAGGTTTTCCCCACTAAGCATGCCGTTGGGATCAGGGCGAAAAATGGAGCTGAAATCCTCATCCATATTGGATTAGAGACGGTATCCTTGCAGGGGGAAGGTTTCGAAACCCACGTTAAGCAGGGAGATACTGTTAAGGCTGGAGACAAGCTAGTATCGTTTGATATCGAAACAATCAGCGAAAAGGCGAAAAGCACCATTACCCCTATCATTATCACTAATACTGATCAGGCTGCTTCATTGGAAGTTCTGGCCCAAGGTACTGTTGATAGGGGAGTGACCCCGATTTTGCAAATTACCTTTGATTAGACTTTAGTCCCACTTTATGCAAAAACAGCCGCTGATAATGGTAATCAGCGGCTGCTTCCATCTTGGGATGAAAAGTTGTTTTTTTTGGAAGTCATGCCACCTGAAAGGATAAACTTCATGGCATCCTCTGGTTTTATATCAATAATGTCTACCTCATCTTTTGGAATCAAAAAGGTAAAACCGGCTACCTGGAACGTTTGTGGAATATAGACGGCAACATGCTCTGATAAAGGCTCGTGGAAGGCTGCAAGATTTTCAGCAGTTATAAAGCCAAGGCTTTTCATATTCGTTCCTGGTAAAGTAACTAATGCCACTTTGGAGAACGACTTTTTCTCGCCAAGAAATGAATGGACGGTATCTTTTATAACGGAATATATTGTTTTGACAAAAGGGATTCTCTCCAGGAGCCTGTCAATTAATTTGATAAGACTTCCAGTTATAAAGCGGGTTGATAACCATCCCAGTAAAGTAATTAAAGCAAGGGTTGTCACAAGTCCAATTCCGGGAATATAGCGTTCTTGTAAATATGGCCTCAAAATATTTCCAAGAAGGCTGTCCAAAAACATAAATGTCTTATAAATGACATAGATAACAAGAATGATTGGGACAATGGTCAATATCCCGTTAATGAAATTCTTCAATAAACTCTTCATCGGTTGCTCCTCAAAAATTACTTTGAAAGTAAACATACAACTTTTCTTTGTATATATCAATATCATTCTCAAATTTACTTTTCTCTTTCGCTGGCAACAATGATTGAGAAAATCTGGATCACAGATTTTTTGGAAATATTATTAGCTGATACATCCTCTATAGCTTCGAACCTTACAGTATGTCGGCCATTGTCAAGACCGCTTGCAATGTATATTTGCCTCTCCCTCGCAAACGGCCACCAAGTAGAAATTGTCCTCACATACTCACCGTCTATAAAGACATCCATCATACCGCCATTTTCATGTCTTAATGCGTTGACGCCCAGAATAGAGCCTTGAAATTCATATTCAAGGTAGTTTCCTTTCCGGCTGCTCACAAAAACCCCTTCTTCAAATATGAAGCCATTGTTTCTGGAAGGATCCTTTTTATCAGTTAGGCTGAAATAATCATTTTTCAATAAAGGCTTTGTAGCTGAAGCGATCACTGGCTCATTCTCGATGTTTTTATTGATAAATTCAAAAATGGAGCGGGCATATAGCTGGTAGCCCTTTCCGTTAGGGTGGATCATGTCAGAAGTAAGATGCTCTGTAAGTAGACCTGAATCACTAAAAGGTATTCTCATGTCCAAGGTTCTTGCTCCGTATTTAAAAGATATCGTTTTGATTACATCTGCAAATGGCTCATGCTTCAGTGAACTCTCAACGAATGTGATTATTTCAGCACCAGGATAAAGTTCTTTTGTTTTTATTACTAGATTTTCATAAAGGAAAGAAAACTCATATTGGTCCATGAATTTACGGTCATTTTCACCGAAAACAATGAAAATCAAATCCATTTTCCGAGACAAGGCTGAATTTTGCAATTTATAAATTCCTTCGAATGCTGTTGCGCCGCTTTGGACGATTGAATGGCGCCTGGCACTAGAACCATATCTTTCTTTTATCAGGACCTCAAGCTGATTGAACCAGCGAAGGCTTTGTTTTTCAGCTCCAGAGCCTCTGCCTATACTGTCACCAATAATTAAGTAGTTAAAAGAGTTTCCGTCCGCGATTTTTTTATATACAGTCAAATTTCCCGGCTGTTCATGGTTGACTTGTTCAAACAAAATATATATTGCTGCTAAAAGCAGGGCAATTAAGACTAATAACTTATTTTTAGCTATTTTCATTTTATAAAAGTCCTCCGTCAAATCGTGGTTATACATATATATACCGTGAATTTAACCAGAAAGGGAAGCATTTATTTTTGATTTTAAACTTTCCATAATTTTAAAAAATGGGCTAATGCACAAACAGGTCAAGTACCCATATCATAACGTAAAGGGAAAGCAATACAAAAAACAACGAGGAGTGGATTTTAAATGTACGGTTATGATAATGCCCCTATGCCAGTAACTGCACCAGTACAAGGGACTTACTGCCACGGAGGTTACCCTTATGCAGGCGTAGCTGGTGTTGGATATGGTGGTGGATTTGCACTAATTGTAGTGCTGTTCATTTTGTTAATTATCATCGGAGCTGTCTGCTGGACTTGGTAATCAAGTATAAGCATAGTATTACAACAATTTATGTATGAGGATGGTTGCCTGCTGCTGCAGGCAATCTTTTTTAATTTTTCCGGCTAGGATCTTTTGTACCTATAAAAACTAATCGAATGAAGGTGGCTGACACACTATTCAGACTACAGCTAAAACACGAACATTTTATTTATAATTTGTTAATTATGTTCGTTTTATTTGTTGACCAAGGCGGATATGTTTGTTATATTAACCTTTGGTTAAGGAAATTACAGATTGGCGGGGGAATGGGAAATGAATTCAAACTATGATGTAATTGTCGTTGGAGCAGGACCGGCCGGCATCTTTACATGCTACGAATTGACATTGAAAATGCCAGGAGCAAAAGTTTTGCTAGTCGATAAAGGACATGATATTTATAGAAGAAACTGTCCGATTTTACAAAAGAAGATTGAAAAGTGTCCGCCGCCAGCCGGGAAGAAAGACTTCGCAGGCTGTCTTCCAGCTTGCTCGATCACAAATGGTTTTGGCGGTGCCGGAGCGTATTCTGATGGTAAATTCAATATTACAAGCGAATTCGGCGGATGGAT
>DMSR01000444.1 GCA_003457145.1 Bacillus sp. (in: firmicutes) | reverse complement strand
CACAGCTAACCAAAGTGAATTCATTTCTAGATTACCTCCTTTTTTTTATAGGTTCCGACTCATATTACGCATCCCACAATTCCATACGCTATTATGAGTTGGTACTACACCTTAATAATAAGAATATATTAACTGATTAGTCAATAAATTCTGATTAATAAATTTCAAATTTATTTAGTTTGCTTTACCATCTATCTGCCTATAATAGTTTGCCTTTATATCTTAAAAGAACTTCTGCGCTGTAAGAGCTTTACTTATACAAACAGAAATAGACCCTGAATTTGAAGATTTTTTCTCCTTTATCACTTTAAAACTTTAAAAAGTAATTGACATTCCGTTAAATTGTATGTAATATTTAGAGAAATTTAATAATTATATTATTTCTTATCCAGAGAGGCAGAGGGTCCTGGCCCTAAGAAGCTTCAGCAACCATCAGCGTTCTAGTTGAAAAGGTGCTAATTCCAGCAAGTTTTATAACTTGGCAGATAAGGAGAATGGCTATTTTTATTATCAAAGTCTTCTTCTTATAGGAGGCTTTTTTTATTTTCTTAAACTAGGAGTGAAAAAAATGGCAAAAATCGACACTCGTCTTGCACAGCTTGGGAATCGGAGCGAAACTGCAACGGGGGCGGTCAACCCCCCTATTTACCTGACTACAGCCTACCGACATGAAGGCATTGGCCAATCAAGCGGATATGATTATGTACGTACTGGGAATCCAACTCGGGAGATTCTCGAAAAAGCGATTGCTGACCTCGAGGAAGGTGATCGAGGTTTTGCCTGCAGCTCTGGCATGGCGGCTATATGGACAATACTTTCACTTTTCAAGAATGGTGATGAATGGATTGTTTCAAAGGATCTATATGGCGGGACCTATAGACTGTTGGAGCAAGGATTTAAAAAATGGGGGTTGAACAGTACATATACAAATATGAGTAATTTAAATGAGATTGACTCTTCAATAACACCTAACACCAAGGCGCTTTTCGTCGAGACACCGACGAATCCACTCATGGAACAGGCTGATATTGCGGCGATTGCCAAAATTGCCAAAGAAAATGGCCTTCTCTTAATCGTGGATAATACATTTTACACACCATTGATTCAAAAGCCTTTAACCTTAGGAGCAGATATTGTCATTCATAGTGCTACAAAATATCTTGGCGGACATAATGACGTCCTTGCAGGATTAATTGTCGCAAAAGGCCAGGAATTATCTGATTCACTTTTCCTTCACCATAATGGCGGCGGAGCGGTTTTGAGCCCATTTGATTCTTGGCTGCTGATCCGCGGCATGAAAACTCTTTCGTTACGGATGGAACGTCATGAGCGAAATGCGAAAGAGCTTGTTGAATACCTTGGGAGCCATGATGCGGTGGCTGATGTTCTTTACCCTGGGCGCGGCGGAATGATTTCCTTCCGGATCCAATCCCCTGAGATGGTTAATCCATTTTTACAAAGTTTGACAACGATCACATTTGCAGAAAGTCTTGGAGGGGTTGAAAGCTTTATTACATACCCGGCTACCCAGACACATGCCGATATACCAGTTGCAATACGTGAAAAGATTGGCGTGTGCAATCGCCTTCTTCGCTTTTCTGTCGGCATAGAGGATCCTGCAGACTTAATCGCAGACTTAGAAAATGCTTTTAAACAAGCAGCTCAGGAGGTTGTTTAATGAATGACAAGCTTACGTTTGAAACAAAACTTCTCCATAACAAACACAAATTTGATCCGGCAACCGGTGGCGTCAGTGTGCCAATCCAGCATGCATCGACCTTTCACCAGACTTCAGTAGACCAGTTTGGAAAATATGATTACAGCAGAAGCTCCAACCCGACACGTGAGGCTTTAGAAGACATAGTTGCAGAGCTTGAAGGCGGAACACGAGGCTTTGCCTTCTCCTCTGGGATGGCAGCAATTTCTACAGCATTTCTTTTACTTTCCCAGGGAGACCATATTGTAGTCACTGAGGATGTATACGGCGGAACCTTCAGGATGGTCACTCAGGTGCTTTCCCGATTTGGGATTGATCATACTTTTGTTGATATGACCGACCTCGAAGCAGTTGAACAAGCAATCAAACCAAATACAACACTATTATATGTAGAAACACCTTCAAATCCATTGATGAAGGTGACTGATATTAGGGCAATAAGCCTGCTTGCAAAGCAGAATGGTGCATTTACCTTTGTCGATAACACATTCATGACTCCTTATCTTCAGCGTCCGCTGGAGCTTGGAGCGGATCTCGTTCTTCATAGCGCAACTAAATTTCTCTCAGGGCACAGTGATACAGTTGCGGGGCTCGCCATAGTAAAAGATGAAGCATTGGCAAACAGACTGTATTCCCTTCAAAACTCATTCGGAGCCGTTCTTGGTGTCCAGGATGCCTGGCTGGTGATGAGGGGGATCAAAACCTTGTCGGTAAGAATGAAACAATCTCAGGACAGTGCGATTAAATTAGCTGAATTTTTAGATGATCATCCGCTTGTAAAAGAAGTTTACTACCCGGGCCTTTTCATGCACCCTCAGCATGGAACACATAAAAGCCAGGCAATGGGCCCAGGTGCAGTTTTGTCATTTAAGCTTGCAAGTGAAGAAACATTAAGGTCTTTTGTGAAAAATTGCACCCTTCCCGTTTTTGCGGTCAGCCTCGGTGCGGTTGAATCCATTCTTTCTTACCCAGCTAAAATGTCTCATGCGGCCATGCCAGAGGCAGAAAGGGAAAGACGCGGAATCAGCACAAGCCTGCTGCGGTTATCCGTCGGGATTGAATGTGTAGATGATTTGATCAATGACTTTCAGCAGGCATTAGATTACAGCAAAGGATCATCTAAGAACAAGGAGGGTGTAGGATGAGCTTCATTGAAAGATTAAATAATGAGATTTTAATAGCAGATGGAGCGATGGGAACCCTCCTCTATTCCTTTGGCACCGGAACCTGTTTCGAAGAATTGAATGTTTCACACCCGGAGGAAATTGTCCGGATTCATCAAGCATATATCGATGCTGGTGCCAATANNCAAATACTTATGCAGCAAATTATTTAAAGCTTCAAAGGTACGGCCTTGAGGATCATGTCAAAGAGATAAATAGCTCTGCAGTACGACTAGCCCGAAAAGCTGCCCAAGAAAAAGCGTATATTCTTGGTACAATCGGCGGAAACCGAGGAATTAAGCCAACTGCCATTTCCCTGGAAGAAATCAAAAGAAGCTTCCGTGAGCAGCTATACTGTCAGCTCCTTGAAGGAATTGATGGTCTCCTGCTTGAAACTTACTATGATATGGAAGAACTTGAAACTGTACTGAAAATCGCAAGGAAGGAAACGGACCTGCCAATCATTGCTCAGGTTTCTCTCCAGGAGATCGGCATCATGCAGGACCAGACACCTATTAGTGATGCCTTCGAAAGATTAGAAGGCCTTGGAGCCGATATTGTCGGGCTTAATTGCCGTCTTGGCCCCCATCACATGATAGCGAGTCTGGAACAGGTGGAACTGCCTAAAAAGGCGTTCCTTTCCGCTTATCCGAATGCCGGACTGCCAGCCTACACCGATGGCAAGTTCCATTATGAAGGCAATCCTGATTATTTCCGCAAAGCAGCCCATAGCTTCCGAAATCAAGGTGTACGGCTAATCGGCGGATGCTGCGGAACAACTCCGGAACACATCCAAGCCTTTGCTAATGAACTTAAAGGGCTTGAACCTGTTACTGATAAACAAACAATCACGAAAAAAGCCCGCGTTGATGCCCGTTCTTTTGATATCAAAAGAACCATCCAGCCCTTGCAAGAGGTCGTAAAGGAGCGCCCTTCCGTCATTGTTGAGCTTGATTCTCCACGGAAACTCGATACAACCCGATTTTTTGAGGGCGCAAATGCCTTGAAGGAAGCAGGCATTGATGCATTAACGCTTGCAGATAATTCACTTGCCTCACTGAGGATATCAAATGCAGCTATCGGTCATTTGGTAAAAGAACAAGTTGGCCTCCGCCCTCTTGTCCATCTGACTTGCCGGGACCGGAACATCATTGGCCTACAGTCACACTTGATGGGACTTCACACCCTTGGACTTCATGACCTGCTAGCGGTTACTGGCGATCCTGCACGTGTTGGTGATTTCCCTGGGGCTTCATCCGTTTTCGATTTATCTTCCTTTGAATTGATTGAGATGATCAAGCAGTTTAACGAGGGGCTTTCCTACTCAGGAAAGGAACTAGGACAAAAGGGTGCTTTTTCCATTGGTGCAGCCTTCAATCCAAATGTCCGATCCCTAGAAAAAGCAGTCCTGCGGATGGAGAAGAAAATAGACTGCGGGGCTGATTATTTCATCACACAGCCAGTATACTCGGAAAAATTACTGCTTGATGTCCATGAAGCGACCAGACACCTAAAGACTCCGGTCTATATTGGTCTTATGCCGCTTACAAGCAGCAGGAATGCCGAATTCCTTCATAATGAAGTACCGGGCATAAAAATTTCTCAGGATATCCTGGATACAATGGCTAAATTCAACAACGAGCCGATCCAGTCGAAAAAGGAAGGCATCGCGATTACAAAAGATCTGATCGAGGCTGCAGCAGAGCTTTTCAACGGAATTTACCTCATCACCCCTTTCATGCATTATGAGATGAGTGTCGAACTGGCAAACCACGCCAATGAATACAGCAGCCTTCTATCTAGGAGGAAACAGAATGTCAACTATGTTAATTGAACAGATGAAAAAGAAAATCCTGATTATGGACGGAGCAATGGGAACAATGCTCCAGCAGGCCAATTTAACTCCCGATGACTTTGGGGGGGAGGATTATGATGGCTGCAATGAAATTCTTAACCTTACTGCTCCGGATGTAATCGAGAAAATACACTATGAGTATTATGCAGCAGGCGCGGATATTGTAGAAACAAATACCTTTGGAGCTACAAGGATGGTTCTCGACGAATACGGATTAGGTGAAAAAGCTTATGAAATCAATAAAGCGGCTGCCCTGCTGGCAAGGAAGGCAGCTGATGAAGCAGCAACTCCTTCATGGCCAAGATTTATAGCAGGTTCAATGGGCCCTACTACCAAGACACTTAGCGTCACAGGCGGATCTACCTTTGAAGAAATGTCGGCTTCTTATGAAGAGCAGGCACTTGGCCTGCTCGATGGCAATGTAGATTTACTATTGTTGGAAACAAGCCAGGACCTTCTAAATGTTAAAGCTGCTTTTTCAGGAATTCAGCGGGCTTTCCAAAAGCGCGGCAGAGAAATTCCATTGATGATATCCGCAACTATTGAACCAATGGGTACCACACTGGCGGGCCAGACGATTGAAGCTTTTTATATTTCTGTTGAGCATATGAACCCTCTTGCGATTGGACTGAATTGTGCAACAGGACCGGAATTTATGCAGGAACACCTTCGCTCCCTGTCGACTCTCTCTAAATCAGCAATAAGCTGTTATCCAAATGCGGGTTTGCCAGATGAAGAAGGACATTACCACGAAACTCCGGATACCCTCGCCCAGAAGCTTGCTGATTTTGCGAATGAAGGCTGGCTTAATATCGTCGGAGGCTGCTGCGGTACTACGCCTGACCATATAAGAGCAATTGCCGGGAAAATGACTGGCCACAAGCCACGCAAACGCGTAGAATCCAAGATTCATATGGTTTCAGGAATAGAACCATTCATATATGATGATCCGACACTGAGACCGATCATGGTTGGTGAACGGACAAATGTCATTGGCTCACGGAAATTCAAACGACTCATTTCTGAAGGGAAGATTGAAGAAGCTGCAGAAATTGCCAGGGCACAAGTTAAAAATGGTGCACACGTCATCGATATCTGCCTCGCTGACCCTGACAGGGAGGAACTTACAGACATGGAGCAATTTATCCAGGAGGCTGTCAAAAAAGTCAAAGTCCCGCTGGTCATTGATTCTACAGATGACAGTGTAATTGAAAAGGCGTTAAGCTTTACCCAAGGTAAAGCAATCATAAATTCGATAAATCTTGAAGATGGTGAGGAGCGTTTTGAATCGGTTGCCCGCCTGATTCATCAATATGGTGCTGCGGTAGTTGTTGGAACAATTGATGAGGAAGGCATGGGTGTATCTGCCGCAAGGAAG
>DMSR01000194.1 GCA_003457145.1 Bacillus sp. (in: firmicutes) | reverse complement strand
AGCTGCTGTTTCCTGTAAATTCATAAAGTTTTTGGAGCCTTGAACAAGAGGAATTCCCCCAAATGTGGATGCTCCAGCTTCAATATAACTTTTTTGCCCATCCTCACAGGCCCACGCTAGACTTGTTCCTGCTAAAGTAATGGCCAGCGTACCAGCAAGAACTTTTGAAGATAATTTAAACATAGAAAAACCTCCTTTTCTTATATTATTACTAAGAATATAGTAGAATCTGAGGCTGGAAAAGTTTACAAAGAACCATTTATCATTTTAGTAAAATTAGGAAACAAATCCTAAAAAAACGGTTAAACAATTTTTAAACAACACTATTTTACTTATTTTTATTGGGAAATTCGGAAAGCGAATTTATTTTTGTTGATTAATCTNNTTAAATATTCTGAGATTAGAGGAAAATTTAATTTTCCATACCCCCTCTTCCATTTAATTGGTATAATAACCACTAGATACATAAAGGGGGAAACAAAGGAAAATGAGAATGATTAAATTAATCCTGCTGATTGCTGTACTTTTACTGCTATTGATCTCGTCTATAGCAGCTCCAATCGGATTGATAGGTGTTGCTGTTTATATTGCTGGATTTTGGCTCTACACTCAAAAGCAAAAAGGAAGAAGTTATGCAGAAAAACCCTGGATGTTCATGACGATAGGTGCAATCTCAACCATTGTATTGGTTATGATTTTTGTAGAGCCTGCTCCTGAAGAGACAACTCTGAATGCAAAAACGGAGCAGCAGGCGAAAAAGGATGATGAGAAACTTAAAAATGAACAAATAGAAAAAGAGAAAGAAGAACAGAAGGAAAAAGAATTAGCAGAAAAGAAAGCAAAAGAGGAAGCTGAAGAAAAAGCCAAATTAGAAGCGGAGGCAAAAGCAAAAGTCGAAGAAGAGGCAAAGGCAAAAGCGGAAGCTGAAGCAAAGGCTAAAGCGGAGGCAGAAGCTCAAGCTCAGGAAGAAGCGCTGATGGATGAACTGGGCCTGATGGCAGTCACTGTTAGCCGTGTTGTTGATGGTGATACGATTGAAACAACCGATGGACAAAAGATCAGATTTATTGGTGTCAATACACCTGAATCAACTACAAAGACAGAAACGTATGGAAAAGAAGCTAGCAGCTATACTACTTCTAAGTTAGATGGAAAACAAATCTGGGTTCAAAAGGATGTCAGTGAGACAGATCGTTACGGTCGGCTGCTCCGCATTATCTGGCTTGCCATACCAACTGACGACATGAATGAGGACGAAATCCGCTCAAAAATGTTCAACGCTGATTTAGTCCTGAACGGATATGCAGAACCATCAACATACCCGCCAGATGTAAAATACAGTGAATTCTTCGTTCAGTTCGCAAGAGAAGCTCGTGAAGCTGGTACAGGGCTATGGGCTTATGGAACAGATGGAACAACTAAAGGAGATCTGGATCCAAAGCCAGTCGCTAAAAAGCAGGAAAGTACAACTGCCAGCAAACCTGCAACTACTACATCAAAACCAGCTGCTGCGACTACTGCTCCTGCAGCAAGCACACAGCCTGAATACTTTGCAAACTGTACTGAATTAAGGACAAAGTATCCTAATGGAGTCCCTTCAACTCATCCGGCATACCAGCCGAAGATGGACCGTGATAAGGATAATTACGCTTGTGAACGATAAAATGGAAATAGAGCCTGCAATTTAGCGGCTCTATTATTTTTTTATTGAAAAAAATACCTTTAAAATTGTTAATACCTGATTCATGATATAACACTTTCAAACTCACTGAAATTTAAGCCTCGGCTGTAACACCTGTCAGCATCTGATTCATACTTCCGCTTTTATACCCAGTCAGGTCTAAGGCAACATACTTAAAGCCTATACGCTTCAATTCCTCGGAAACCTGAACATTATACTTAATCAGATGCTGTATATCAGCTGGACTCACTTCGATTCTGGCAATTTCTTTATGGACTCTGACACGAACTTGTTTGATTCCGAAACTTTTAATATACTGCTCCGCATCATCAACTTTTCTTAGCTTCTCAATGGTGATTTCTTCACCATACGCAATTCTGGAGGATAAGCAGGCGAGTGAAGGCTTATCCCATGTATCAAGACCAAGCTCCTTGGAACGGACCCTAATATCTTCTTTGGTTAGATCCGCTTCTGCCAGAGGGCCTCTCACATTATTTTCCATTGCCGCTTTTACACCAGGACGGTGTTCGCCCAGATCATCCTTTATAAGCCCAAATGTTAAATTGTGATACCCTTTTTCAACCATAATTGGATAAAGGTTCTCAAACAGTCCTTTTTTACAATAATAGCACCTGTTAGAGTCATTTTCCGAGTATCCAGGAATGGAAAGCTCCGACATTTTCATAATTTGATGAGGTGCACCGATTTCCTTAGCGATTCGAATGGTTTCTTTCAGCTCTGACGGAGGGAAAGATTCAGAATCGGCTGTAATCGCCAGAACATTTTCCTTTCCCAGTGTATCCAGCGCAACCTTTAATAGGTAAGTGCTATCTACTCCTCCGGAAAATGCAATAATAATTCTTTCCATTCCTATTAATATATCTTTAAGTTTTTGCTCTTTTAATAGACTGCTATGTACATCCATTTAAGACTTCCTCCTTTTATTGTTCACCGATAACAAATCGAACAACATTTGGGTGAGACATAAAATCCTTTGTTCCTGCACCATAGCCTATACTTCTAACCTTCATGGAAGGCATATTTCCGAAATCATTAGCGAGAGTACGGACAATCGCAGCTCCTGTAGGGGTTGTTAATTCAGACTGTACATTTGTTTCCCGAAGCGGAATACCCTTTAAAATTTCCAGAGTTGCCGGAGCCGGTACAGGATAGAGGCCATGAGCAATCTTTATATAACCGTTTCCTGTGGCAACAGGTGAGCAAACTACTTTTTCAATAGTAAGCGCATGATAAGCGATTGCTGTCCCAATAATATCGATCATTGAGTCTACGCCGCCAACTTCATGGAAATGCACCTTTTCAAGAGTGCTGCCATGAATTTTTGCTTCTGCCTTTCCTATAACCTCAAACATCTTTAACGCCGTTTCTTTTTCGCCTTCTTCAAGCCCTGATTCTTCAATGGCTTTTTTTATGTGTGTATAGTGGCGGTGTGAATGTTTTTCCTCTTCTGTAGTAATGATCAGTTCCGTACTGGCAATTCCTCTCTTAACAACCTTTTTTGTTGAAAGAGAGAAATCTTCCTTGATGACCGTTTTTAGCTTCTTCTCAACCACTGATAAATCAACGCCTAGTTCAGTAAATGCTGCCAAAGACATATCTCCGGCAATACCTGAAATACCGCAATCTATAAATAATATATTCACCTGAAATACCTGCCTTTGTTTTCTATATTATACTCTGAGCATTAGGGAGGCTGAATATCCTGCACCAAAGCCGTTATCGATATTGACAACCGTTACGCCTGAAGCACATGTGTTCAGCATACTTAATAATGATGTAATGCCGTTTAAATGCGCACCATATCCTATGCTCGTTGGTACAGCAATAACAGGTGTGGAAACCAGCCCGCCTACAACACTTGGCAATGCTCCTTCCATTCCGGCGACAACAATTAAAACATCACAATTTTTGATTTCCTCCAGGTGTGCAAACAGCCGGTGGATTCCCGCTACCCCTATATCATAAAAACTTTT
>DMSR01000273.1 GCA_003457145.1 Bacillus sp. (in: firmicutes) | reverse complement strand
TGGATACACTTGCTGGTTTTTCTTCATGAAAAATACAATCCAATTTTTAATGAAGAAAAACCAGCAAGTGTATCCAGATACATTTCACGCATACAACAGCTTAGTAAAAAATTCAGGAGGTTGATTAGATGAACGAACGCGAGTTATTAATGACTGCAGTAAAGGCAGCAGATGATAAAAGAGCAGAAGATATAATGGTATTGAATATGAAAGGGATTTCCTTGATTGCCGATTATTTTATTATCTGTCACGGGAATTCGGATAAACAGGTTCAGGCAATTGCCCGTGAAATCAGGGAAAAGGCATTGGAACAGGGCAGAGACATGAAAAGAATGGAAGGCTTTGACGAGGCAAGATGGGTTTTAATTGATCTTGGAGATGTTGTTGTCCATGTCTTCCATAAGGAAGAGAGAAGTTATTACAACCTTGAGCGTCTTTGGGGAGATGCTCCAATCGAGAATGTACAGAGTGAGCTCAATTAATGTCATATGAAAAATTCGCATATTTGTACGATGAGCTTATGCAAGATGTACCCTACGATAAGTGGGTAACGATTGTTGAAGCATACGTCAACAAACATCGGATTGACGGTAAGAAGCTGCTAGATCTGGCTTGTGGGACCGGAGAGCTCTCGGTGAGGTTAGCAAGAGAAGGGTTCGAGGTCACTGGAGCTGACTTATCATCGGATATGCTGTCTGTTGCAAAAGCAAAAGCAGACCAACTCCGCCTCCCAATCCAATTTTTTGAGCAGGATATGGCGGACCTAGATGATTTAGGCGAATATGATGTCATAGGAATCTTCACTGATTCACTTAACTATCTTAAGAACGAGCAGGCTTTGCGCCAAACGTTTGAAGGAGTTTTCCGCCTTTTGAAAAGAGGCGGATTGTTCTTGTTCGACGTTCATTCTGTCTATAAAATGGATCAAATCTTTGCGGATGCTACATTTACGTTAGTTGAAGAAGAGATCAGCTATATTTGGGAAAGCTTTATAGGAGAAGAACCTCATAGCGTAGAGCACGAACTGACCTTCTTTGTTCTCGATGAACTCTCTGGTAAATATGACAGGTTTGAAGAACTGCATTTTCAGCGTACATATCCGGATAAATTTTATAAAGAAATACTCGAGCAAGCTGGGTTTAAAGAAGTTGAGATTACAGGCGACTTTACTATGGAACCCCCTTTGCCATCAGCTGAAAGAATATTTTTTGCCATGATCAAGCCATAAACTTAAAAGGTCTCCCGAATTTTTCATTTGGGAGACCTTTGTTCTAAGAGAGTATAATTTTTTGTACTTCGAATACTGTCTAGCTCCAGCTCCTAGCCCCTAGAGTCGCTTCGGTCCTGCCGATGAAGTCAAAAGGCGACTTCACTGGCAGGCCCTTCGAAGGACACGATGTCCGAGTGCCGACGTTGCCACATACTTGTCGGGGCTGACCAAGGCGCTTGCGCTTTTCTTTAAAGATTAGTATAACTTTTTATACTTTGAATACTGTCTAGCTCCAGCGCCTAGCCCCTCGAGTCGCTTCGGTCCTGCCAATGAAGTCAAAGGGCGACTTCACTCGCAGGCCCTACGACGGACACGATGTCCGAGTGCCGACGTTGCCACAGGAAGTGGCGGTTTTAGTCGGCCAGCGCTTGTCGGGGCTGACCAAGGCGCTTGCGCTTTTCTTAGAAGAGGTGAAAATATGAAGCAGCGGCTGCAGTTCATCCAGGGTATCATTCTTATTTTACTGTTTTTTTTCGGTCCGGCGGTACAAGCTGCCGGTGAAAATGAAACGAAACAGTTGCTAAATCCCGACCAAATGGCCAGATCCCAGCTCGACAATCTTAACATCGACGAGCTTAAGGGTTTCTGGGAGGATATTCTTAATAAATATGATGGGTATTTACCAGAAAGCCAGAAAGGCAGTTTATATGATTTTATAAGCGGAGAAAAAAAGTTTTCGATGAAGGAATGGTTCAAAGGCATTCTTACCTTTGCTTTTCATGAATTTATCGTCAACGGAAAATTGCTTGGATCATTAATTCTGCTGACTGTTTTCAGCATGTTTCTGCAGACTCTGCAAAACTCCTTTGAAAAAAGCACTGTCAGCAAGGTGGCATATTCCATTGTTTTTATGGTGCTGATCATTATTGCACTTAATAGTTTCCATGTGGTGATTGATTATACAAATGATGCAATCGGAACGATGATTCAATTCATCCTTGCACTAATCCCGCTGATGCTTGCTTTGATGGCGAGTTCAGGAGGATTAGTATCGGCTGCGTTCTTCCACCCTGTCATCCTTTTTATGATGAATACGAGCGGCTTGTTTATCCAATATATAGTTCTGCCATTATTATTCCTGTCAGCATTGCTGAGCATCGTAAGCATTCTGACGGAGCATTACAAAGTAACGCAGCTTGCGAGTATGCTGCGGAATTGGAGCATCGGTCTCCTTGGCATGTTCCTGACTGTTTTCCTAGGAGTCATTTCCGTTCAGGGCGCCTCAGCTGCAGTAGCGGACGGTGTTACCGTCAAGACAGCAAAATTCATTACTGGAAATTTTGTGCCTGTCATTGGGCGGGTATTCACGGATGCCGCAGATACAGTCATCAGTGCATCCCTTTTGCTGAAGAATACAGTGGGGCTTGCGGGTGTTGCTATTTTGCTGATTATTGCTGCCTTTCCAGCAGTCAAAATACTAATGGTTGCTTTTATTTATAAATTCGCTGCCGCAATCCTTCAACCTTTAGGCGGAGGACCAGTGATTACCTGCCTCGATATAATCAGCAAAAGTATAATCTATGTTTTTGCGGCTTTAGGAATCGTTTCGCTAATGTTTTTCCTGACGATAACAGTCATAATTGCCGCAGGGAATTTAACAATGATGGTGAGATAGGGAGGAGAAAAATGGATTTTATAAAAGAATGGATTACGAATATCATCATTTTCATCCTCCTGGCGACAGTCCTTGATATGCTACTGCCAAATTCTAGCTTTCAGAAGTACACAAAAATTGTCACTGGATTAATTTTAATCGCGATTATCCTTTCACCAATCATGAAAATTTTCACATCCGACTTCGAAACAGCGATCGCTTCGATTGGCCAAATCAACAGTCCGGACGAAGAAAATATAAAAAATTCAATAGAATTGAAGAAAAAAGAAATACAAGCATCCCAGCATGCATATATTTTAGAAACAATGGCTGTCCAATTAAAGGCAGCTGCAGAAGAGGAGTTGATGGATCAGCAAGGAATGGACATTGCCAATATCGAGCTCGAAGTAAATGATCAGGATCAACGGCCTTTCCCTGAAAATATTCAATATGTGATCGTGCATTTGAAAGAAGCCGAAGACGAGGGTGAGACTGTGGCAGTAGTAAGAGAAGTAGAAATTGATACCAATGCACCTCTTCCATCAAAACCAACCTCTAAGACTACAGATCAAATATCTTCTCTTCTGTCAGAAAAGTGGAATGTTCCTGAAAAGTCTATTCAAATAATGATAGAAGGGGGGAGTGACAAGCATGGGCAATGAAAAAGGTCCTTTATCCTGGCTTAAGAATCAACTGGTGAATAAAAATGGGCCACCTGAAAAGAAAAATGGGAAATATCAATATGTGATGATTGTAGTCCTTTTTGGTGCAGCAATCATGCTTATGGGCAACATGCTAGGAGATAAAGATCCTTCAAATACCGTTATGCCTGTCATGAAGGAAGGCGGAACAGAGGATGACACAGCTGTATTTGGCCAGAAAAAAACGGTTGAAAATGACTTGATTTCAGAATATGAAGAGGCTTATGAGTCTCAGCTCAAGGAAATCCTTGAGGGAATTAATGGTGTCGGGGATGTAACTGTGTTTGTCAATGTCGACGCGACCGAGAAAAAGGTTCTGGAAAAAAACACGGTTATCCAATCTCAGACAACGGATGAAACTGATCGTGAGGGCGGAAAGCGGAAAGTAGAAGATGCTTCAAAGGATGAGCAGCTGGTCATCATCCGTAATGGAGAAAAAGAGGTTCCCATCGTTCTTGAAACAAAAAAACCAGAAATTCGAGGTGTCTTAATCGTTGCGAAGGGCGCTGAAAATATACAAATAAAAAAGTGGATTATCGAGGCCGTCACGAGGGCTTTGGATGTTCCGAATCACCGAGTGGCAGTAATGCCTAAAAAAGCTAAGGGGGAATAATAGATGTTATTAAAAAAGCAAACTGTATGGTTACTGACAATGCTAAGCCTTGTGGTGGTTTTATCGGTTTATTATATCACTTCACCTGAACAGCAGAAGAGCGCTGATTTAGCCACCGTCGAGGAAGAAAAAACAGCTAATAATGAGACGGCTACAACCGAATCAAAAGATGGAGCGACAGTGATTTCCGGTATTGCAAGTGATGAAAAGTTCGAAGCACTGCGTTTGAAGCTTGAAGAACAGCGTACAAAAATGAAAGAAGACCTTCAGGCAATTGTCGCTTCCACAGACCTTCCTGCCGAAGATCGCAGTAATGCCATTGAAAGGATGAATGAACTGGACGAAATCTCCCAGAAAGAAGGAGTCCTTGAGACGTTAATCAAATCTATGGGGTACGATGATGCTTTGGTCCGTGCTGATGGAGAGAATGTAAGAATCACGGTAAAAGCGACAGATCACTCAGCGTCTGCTGCTAATGAAATCATCCAGATGGTAAGAACAGAGCTTGGNNTTTTCATTGATAGTTGTTTTTATGACTGAAGGTGTTTTGCCCGAAGTAATTTAGATTCGTGTTCTTTTCAAAGGCGTACGAGAATTTAATAAAACTCGCAAAAAATCGGGAAGCTGATAATATATTGGCGTGAAAAAGAAATAAGGTTATAAAAAAAGGGGAAGCGGACGCTTTCCCTTAGTTTTTGTCTGACTTTATAACCTAATTTCGATTGTGCAATTCCAATAAGTTATCAAGGGAATCGTGAGCGATAGCCACAGATTTGAATAACTGTTCATGATGTTCACTTTGCAAAGTGGCTGCAGAGGATATCTCTTGAAGAGCTGCACTAGCCTGTTCGATGACAGAACTGAATTCAGTAATTGACTTCTCAATCGCCACCGAAGATTCTAATATGTTTCTTGTCAATGAATCCTGCTCGGAAATATCATCCTTTAGGTTCCTGAAGGTTTGATGGATTGTATGAAATGCTTCCATTGTTTCTGATGCGAGCTCTAGATTCTGAGTCAATTTTTCAGCGGTATGATTAACCCCATCCTTTGTCCTTGATGTATCATTCATAACATTCTTTAGATTATCAGTAATTTGGGTTGCTGTCCTGCTGGTAATTTCGGCAAGCTTTCGCACTTCATCCGCAACAACAGCGAATCCCTTCCCGCTATCTCCCGCACGGGCTGCTTCAATTGAAGCGTTTAATGCAAGTAAATTCGTCTGCGCAGCGATTCCCTGGATATCTGCAGCAAAGCTGGCGGTTTCTTTTATAAGGGAAGACAAGGAAGAAATATGCTTATTTACCGTTTGCATGTCTTTAAAAGAGGCTGTCAGTTCTGCGATTAGACTAGACATTAAAACATCACCTTTGTCAGCTGCAACCTCAGCCGACATGGCATCCTGATGCAATTTACCAACAAGCGCTGTTGTTCTCGAAATAACCTGGTTTGTCCTTTCAAGAGTCAGATTAATGTCCATCACTGAATCGGATTGTGTGTGTATGCCGGCAGCTATTTCAGTTACGGACCGGGTCATTTCAATAGAAGATTCATAGTTTTCCCGGCTCTTAAGTTTTACTTCATCTACTAGGTTTGATATGCTTTTTGTATTGTTCTCAATTATTTTCCTTGTCTGTAAATCTTGTGTGAACAGGGTTTCCGTTTCCTGCTGCTGAGCTGAGATTGTTTCGGCAAGCTTTCTGGATATGGAAAACTGGAATGAAAGCATGACAGTTATTAATAAATACAGAAGGTAAATCGTCACATAATTTTTTGTTTCCAATGGCAGTTCCTGATGATGCATCCGGGTAAAGAGTGTAATGATCATGAAACCCAGGGCAGATCCCAACATTAGGACTTTCCTATCCATATAAATGGCTGCTGCAGCCAAAATAAAATAAAGCAAAATATATGCAGTAGGCGATACGCTGGTTTCCATTATTAAAAACAACACGGCGGAAACGATAATAATAGCCAGATATGGAATCAAAGCAGTCAGTTTCTTTAAATAGTGCAGCATTGCTACAAA
>DMSR01000136.1 GCA_003457145.1 Bacillus sp. (in: firmicutes) | reverse complement strand
TCCCCTGTCTGCTTTAGTAGGTTTCACAACTTATAAAGCGGGAAGTGATCTGCGACACACACCTCATTTCAAAATGGGAGTGATGTTACTGAACGGCTGGGTTAACATTTACATAGCGCAATGTTACCATCCCCTTGTAGGAACGTGGAATCAGTTTTTATAAATCGAATAATATGTCTTTTACAGACACCTCATTTCGATTATTACTTGTTTCCCCTTCAAGAATTATGATGCCCCGATCAAAGGCTAATATGCAAAAAACTTCTGAGGTTTTCCTAATCGATTTGGATTTGTTAAAATAAATGTACATGAAATACGTTGTGGAAGGGCGTTGTCGATGTTGGTCACGCTGCCCGCAGNNCAGGCCCGCTACAACATGATCGAGCAGCAGATCCGCCCCTGGGATGTGCTCGACGCTGACGTGCTCGACCTGCTGGCGGTGGTCCGCCGTGAAGACAAGAAATCCGGTTTTGAAAAATGTAACTTTTGAAGTCAATCCAAAGGAAATAGTTGGATTGATTGGATTGAACGGTGCTGGAAAAAGTACCACGATCAAGCATGTCATCGGACTGATGGAACCGCATAAAGGCAACATCAAAATAAACGGGAAGACATTCATAGAAGACAGGGAACAGTACAGAAAACAGTTCACGTTTGTTCCTGAAACACCCATCCTTTACGATGAATTGACGCTTGAAGAGCACCTGAGGCTGACTGCAATGGCTTACGGTCTTGATGAAAAAGAATATGATCAGCGAATTGAAGTATTGCTGAAAGAATTCAGGATGAGCAAACGTTTAAAGTGGTTTCCTGCTCATTTTTCAAAAGGGATGAAACAAAAGGTGATGATTATGTGTGCATTCCTTGTCCAGCCATCCCTATATATTGTCGATGAACCTTTCGTTGGGCTGGATCCACTTGGAATCCAATCCTTGCTGGATTTAATGGATAAAATGAAAGAAAGTGGAGCGGGCATTTTGATGTCAACCCATATCCTGGCCACTGCTGAAAGATACTGTGACCGATTTGTTATTTTACATAATGGGGAAATTAGGGCAATGGGTACACTTAACGAGCTTAGGGTCCAATTCAACATGCCAGGTGCCACACTGGATGACTTGTATATCCAGCTGACAAAGGAAGAAGACTATGTTTGATCCGCAGACTTTATGGAAAGAACGATTTGGAGCATTCGCCAAAGAAACAGGAAGTTATTTACGCTACATATTTAATGGGCATTTAGTAATCGTACTCCTTTTCCTGATTGGTTCAGCTGCTTTTTATTATCAGGAATGGGTTAAGACTCTGGAGCCGGATTTTCCAGCTGCATGGATCATCGCATTTTTGCTTGCAGCTGTAGTCACCTACAGCCCGGTTCAAACCTTCTTGACCGAAGCAGATAAAATTTTTCTGTTGCCTCTTGAAACAAAATTGTCAATATATTTCAGAAAGTCGGTTATTTTCAGCCTTGCTTTGCAGTCCTATCTTTTGCTCCTCATCCTTGCAGTTCTGATGCCGATGCACGTGAAAGTGAATGGAGCAGACTTTAAGTCATTTTTCATTTTGTTATTTGTGCTCATATTGATGAAATGGATTAATTTAATTATTCGCTGGAAGGTACAGCATAATATAGAAACTAGCATGAAAGTATCGGATAGCACTGTCCGATACAGTATAAATGCTGTACTGATATACTTCCTTTTTTCAGACGCACACCTTATTTTCATGGCTGTCCCGGCAATAGCACTGGTTTTGCTCGTTTTTTATTTTAATAAACAAACAAAAACCAAGGGCTTGAAGTGGGAGCAGTTGATTGAAGAGGAGGAAAGGCGGATGAATTCGTTTTACCGTATTGCAAATTTATTTACGGATGTCCCTAAGTTGAGGGATCGGACAAAACGAAGGATTTGGCTTGACTGGCTGGTTAATCTGCTTCCTTATCGGCATGAGTTAACCTATAGTCATCTCTATCTAAGAACCTTTATTAGATCTGGAGATTACTTCGGTTTGCTTATTCGGCTGACCGTTATTGGCGGAGCGGCATTATACTTTTTTACATACGGCCCGGGCCAAATATTGATTGCAATTTTATTTATTTACTTAACTGGGTTTCAACTCCTCCCTTTGTGGAATCATCACCAAAACAAACTTTGGATCGACTTGTATCCAGTTCCGGAAAAAATACGAAAGCATTCATTTACAAACCTGATGGCAATCATATTGGTCTTCCAGTCCTCCGTATTTGCTGCAATCGTCCTGATTAAGGAAGAATGGCTGTTAGGTTTTGTCTTACTGGCGGCAGGCACTGCCTTTTCCGTATTCTTTGTCTATTTTTACAGCCAGAGGACGCTTAAACAGTAATTATCGCTTTATTTGAATCGTTGAATGTTTGGCTCCTGGGAAAAGCAATGGCTTATATTGCTCTTTTGCAGAGAAAATATAGGGAAATCCTTTTCATGAATTGCGTTCGCATTTTTGTGGAAGGGATTTTTTTACAGGAGTATTATAGACGATTGTTCTGCATTTTTCACTATTTTAGTAATACAACTTTTTGGGGAAGGCCGTATTCGTGTCAATAAGGGGGGATAAACATGAATGAGTATGAGCTCAAGGTTTACGAAGAGATTAGGGAATGGCAGCGGAAATTGAAAAAGCGCTCGGGAATGTTTGCCCGTGCATCTAAGAAAGCACAAACAAAAGTGAATCAGCTGATTCCGGAAAAGATCCATCAAATTCTCACAGAGAGCATTAAAAATATGGTTAAAGCAACGCTCGCAGGTTCGACTATTACCACAAGGAAGGATCAGGGCTCTGAGCTTACGCTTCAGGGAAAGGATCAGATGCTTAAAAAGAAGCTTGCTGCCTTTAGAAAAGCGGCGGTCGTTGAAGGTGCAGGAACAGGAGCAGGAGGGATTTTGCTTGGAATGGCTGACTTCCCACTGTTACTATCAATTAAGATGAGATTTTTATTTGATGCAGCATCTGTCTATGGCTTTGATCCCTCTAGGTATGAGGAAAGACTGTTCATTCTCTATATATTCCAGCTTGCTTTTTCCAGCGATGAAAAGCGGAAGGACACTTTGGAATTGATTGAAAACTGGGAAGAAAGAAAGGAAAAGCTACTTGAAGTAGACTGGCAGGAGTTCCAGCAGGAATACCGAGATTATATTGACTTCATGAAGATGCTGCAATTAGTGCCCGGTATTGGAGCTGTGGTAGGGGCTTATGCTAATTACAATCTTCTCGACCAGCTTGGTGAAACCGCCATGAATGCATACAGATTGAGAATATTGAAGACACCCCCGCAAATTTGAATTGCAGGGGTGTTTTATATTTTTGATTGACCAAGGCGCTTGCGCTTTTCTTATAAGATAATAAAGTATAACTTTTTGTACTTTGAATACTGTCTAGCTTCAGCGCCTAGCCCCTCGAGTCGCTTCGGTCCGCCCAATGAAGTCAAAGAACGACTTCACTGGTCGGCCCTTCGAAGGACACGATGTCCTAGTGCCGACGTTGCCACAGGACGTGGCGGTCTTAGTCGGCCAGCGCTTGTCGGGGCTGACCAAGGCGCTTGCGCTTTTCTTATGCCAGGGTTTCATGGGCTTCTTTGTTTGATTGTTCGCGATTTTGATAATGGATAGCTGCTGAGCAAAGAGTCTTGGCTGCAATCAGCATCGCTTTTTCGTCAAAATCAAATTTCGGATGGTGATGGGGATAGGACTCTTCTGATTGCGGCTTTGCCCCTGTGAAGAAGAAGGTTCCTTTTACATGCTGCAGATAATAAGCAAAGTCCTCGCCGCCCATTTGAGGCTCAGTCTCTTCGATCCTCTTAACTTCTGGTACCTTGGAAGCGCAATCGATAAGGTACTCTGTCTCTGCTGCATGATTTACGACTGCAGGGTAGCCCCTGTCATACTGATATTCATAGGAGCAATCCAAAGAGAGGCAAGTCCCGTTGGTGATTTTTTCAATTTCACCGACGATGAACTCTCTTGTATTGTCATTAAAAGTCCTGACTGTGCCAATCAGTTTTGCTTTGTCAGCAATTACATTAAAGGCGTTGTCTGCTACGAAAGAGCCGACTGTTACAACTGCAGAATCAATAGGGTTTACACGCCTGCTCACGATTTGCTGGAGGTTTGTCACGAGCTGCGAGCCTGCGACAATCGCATCTTTCGTTTTATGTGGTTGGGCACCATGACCGCCCTTGCCTTGAATGGCAATTTCAAAACGATCTGCGGCAGCCATGATTGGGCCGATCCGGTATTGGATGGTTCCTGTTGGCTCTGTAGCCCATAAGTGGGTTCCGAAGATGGCATCCACACCCTCTAGGCAGCCGTCTTTAATCATTGAGATTGCTCCCCCTGGCGCATATTCCTCGGCATGCTGGTGAATCATCACAAATGTTCCGTGGAGGCTATCCCTTGCCTCATGCAGAACTTTCGCCAGCACTAATAAAGCTGCTGTATGTCCATCATGACCACACGCGTGCATCACGCCTGGAACGAGTGACTTATAAGGGACCTCTTTCTCGTCATGAATAGGCAGGGCATCAAAATCGGCTCTCAGTGCGATGGTTTTCCCGGGCTTAGTACCATGTATTTTTGCAACTACACCGTTTCCGCCGACATTTCCCCTGACTTCAATTCCGAGCTTTTCGTAATAAGAGTGGATGAACTTTGCTGTATTCACTTCCTGGAATGACAATTCTGGGTGCTGATGCATATAACGGCGGATTTCCACCATTTCGGGATAAAGCTTCTCTATTTTGTTAAAAAGCTGATCCTGCAATTCCTTCATCTCCTCAAGGTTAAATTTTAAAAATTATAATAATTATAACATTTACGCATTCATATTTATAATCATAAAAGAAAGGCAGCAAAAAGAAGCTCCCTTTTGGAAGCTTCATATATAAATGGAGTTGGAGAAATCAGAAACTCCAGTGTTTTTTTAAAAAGGCTCTTTTCGTTACCAATTTAAAGACATTTTATGGTTTAGGAACATATCGAAAAGAATTCGACTCCAAGTAGTATTTAGCATTTATACTTATTCGAAAAGTAACGGTCCATAAGCAAACATCCTTTAATTTGCTTTGCGATAAATCATGAATTTCTGCCCTGTTCTCAAGTGTCGTGAGATTTTTGACAGGATTCTTAAATTAAGAACATCGCTACGATCGTGGTAACAACTAGGCCAATCGTGACAGGAAGTAAATTCCTTCTTGCTAATTCAAATGGATCGACATTACAGATCGCCGCAGCAGGGATCAATGCCCATGGTACGAGGGTACCACCGCCAACCCATATGGCTGCGATTTGACCTAGGGCAGTCAAGGTAGCGGCACCAGCGCCAATTGCTTTTGCGAAGATTGCTGCGACTGAACCTGCAAGGGAGATTCCAGAAAACCCTGATCCATCGAGTCCAGTAATCGCACCAACCGCTGTCAGTGTAACAGCGCCAACCTCAGCAGTTAATGGAACTACCGATGCTAAAGCGACCCCTAAGTCATTGACAATTCCTTGCGAGGATTTGGGGAGAAATTCACCAATAATCTGGTTGAACCCAGAATCCCCAAGATAGAAGAAGGCAGCAATCGGAATGACGGGACCAAAAACTTTGAAACCAAATTGGAATCCCTCGATGAGATAACTGGTTGTTTTTTCTAATCCTTTATTTTTATGAGCGACAAGTGAAATAAGGAGAAGAATAAAGATAGATGTACCGCCAACCAGTGCTGTCGCATCCCCGCCTTGTAAATCGAAGGTATACATGGCTGCTACGTCTGCAGCGAACAGGGTTGGTATCAACAAGGCGAAAAAACGTTTTGCTCCTGTTGATAACAATGTCAATTCCTCTGTCTTTTTTATCTGCGTTTCTATTGGGCTATCATTCTTTAGCTTTCCACTTTTCATATCTCTTTTTAATAGATAAAATGCAGTAATGGTTGTTACTGCACCCATCACGATAACAAGTGGGATGCTGGCCTGAACGACAGAACTGACAGGAAGGCCTGCTGCATCCGCAGTTAATTTTGGTGCAGCCTGGATGACAAAATCACCTGATAGAGCAATCCCATGTCCG
>DMSR01000290.1 GCA_003457145.1 Bacillus sp. (in: firmicutes) | reverse complement strand
TACATTTTACATTCTGAATTCTACATTCATTTTAGTCTGCTAGAAGCATTTTGGAAATAACGAGTCTTTGAATTTCATTTGTTCCTTCGTAGATTTGTGTAATTTTTGCATCTCTCATGTATCGTTCAACTGGATAATCTTTTGTATATCCATAGCCACCGAATACTTGAACGGCTTCAATTGCTACTTCCATGGCTGTGTCACCAGCAAATAATTTTGACATCGCTGATTCTTTTCCGTAAGGAAGGTTTTCGCTTTCGCGCCATGCTGCTTGATACGTTAATAATCTTGATGCTTCAATTTTTGTTGCCATATCGGCAATTTTAAACGCCAATCCTTGTTGTGCTGCAATAGGCTTACCAAACTGTTTTCTCTCTTTAGCATATCCAACGGCTGCATCAAGAGCCCCTTGAGCGATTCCAACAGCTTGTGCTGCTATTCCGTTACGCCCACCATCTAACGTCATCATCGCAATTTTAAAGCCTTCTCCTTCTTTCCCAAGAAGATTTTCTTTTGGGACACGGCAGTTATCAAAGATAATTTCTAATGTTGGCGATGAACGAATTCCTAATTTCTTTTCTTTTTTTCCGAAAGAAAATCCTGGTGTGCCTTTTTCAAGGATAAAGGCACTTACACCTTTATGTTTTAATTCTGGTTGTGTCACTGCAAATACGACATAAATTTCAGCGTCGCCACCGTTTGTAATAAAGATTTTTGAGCCATCTATAATATAGTCATCGCCATCTTTTTTAGCCATTGTTTTCATCGCAGAAACGTCAGATCCTGCTCCAGACTCTGTTAAGCCATATGCCCCTAGTTTTTTTCCTTCTGCCATTGGTCGTAAAAATTTTTGTTTTTGCTCTTCTGTACCGAATTTATAAACGGGCCAGCCAGCCAACGATGTATGTGCTGACAGCGTAACGCCTACTGAAGCACAAACGCGAGAAAGTTCTTCTACCGCAATTGCATAAGATAAATAGTCGCCACCAATTCCACCGTACTCTTCTGGCCACGGAATCCCTGTTAAGCCTAGTTCGCCCATCATATCAAAAATGCCACGGTCAAAGCGCTCTTCTTCGTCACGTTCAGCAGCTGTTGGTGCAACTTCATTTTTTGCAAAATCGCGAACCATTTTTCTAATCATTTCTTGTTCTTCAGTTAATAAAAAATTCATTTCTATTCCCCCTAAGTTTACTATTCATACGTGTTCAAAAAGGAGGATAATCAGCGCCAATGAAAAGAGCCGACCGCTATGATTACCTGACTTTTTGAACATCCTCTATTAATCTCTTAACAAATGCTTACTAATGACAATTCTCTGTATCTCACTTGTACCTTCGTAAATTTCACAAATTTTTGCATCACGGAAATAACGTTCAACAGGATAATCTTTTGTATAACCGTAGCCTCCAAATACTTGGATGGCTTCCGTGGCAACTTCCATTGCTGCACGTGAAGCAAACAATTTTGCCATTGATGCTTCTTGACCGCACGGTAATCCTTGCTGGCGGAGTGCTGCTGCACGGTAGACTAATAGTTTTGCAGCCTCTACTTTTGTCGCCATATCGGCTAATTTAAAACCTAATCCTTGTTGCATTCCAATTGGTTTACCAAATTGCTGTCGTTCTTTCGCATAGCCGATGGCACTTTCTAATGCCGCTTCAGCAATCCCTAATGATTGAGCAGCAATACCAATTCTTCCTACATCTAAGTTAGACATTAGAATTTTGAATCCTTCTCCTTCTTCACCAAGGAGGTTACTAACAGGTACACGAACATCTTCAAAAATTAACTCACAAGTGTTGGAACCGTGAAGACCCATCTTGTGTTCTTTTTTCCCTACAGAAAAGCCCGGTGTGTCTTTCTCCACAATAAAAACAGAGATTCCTTTTACACCTGCACTTGGATCTGTTTTTGCTGAAACAATATACGTGTCTGCTTCACCAGCATTTGTAATAAAAATTTTCGACCCATTTATAACGTAATGATCGCCATCTTTCACTGCACTCGTACGGATGCTAGCGGCATCACTTCCTGCACCTGGTTCAGTAATGGCAAATGCACCCAAATACTCTCCAGTTGCTAATTTCGGAACATACTTCTGTTTTTGGTCCTCAGTTCCAAAGTAAAGGATTGGGTTCGTACCAACTGATGTGTGCACTGAGAGAATGACACCTACTGTTGCACTTACCTTCGATAATTCATGAATAGCAATGATATAGGATGTGAAATCCATATCAGATCCACCATATTCTTCTGAAATCGGAATACCTAAAAGGCCAAGTTCACCCATTTGTTTGATTATTTCCTTAGGAAAGCGGTCTGTTTCTTCCATTTCTTCAACCATTGGCGCAATTTGCTCTTGGGCAAAGTCGCGAACCATTTTCCGCATCATTTCTTGCTCTTCCGTAAAACGTAACTCCATCCCCGTCAACTCCCTTTTTAAATGTAGAATGTAAAGTGTAGAATGTAGAATTTTTGAAAGCGACGCTTCGGAGCGATGCCAAAGGCATTTTACATTCTAGATTCTGAATTCTACATTTTAGTATTGATAGAACCCTCTGCCTGTCTTTTTGCCTAGCCAACCGGCTTTGACGTATTTTCTTAGTAATGGGCACGGACGATATTTGTCATCACCAAAGCCCTCTTGAAGTGTTTCCATAATGTAAAGACAAGTATCTAAACCGATGAAATCAGCTAGTGTTAATGGCCCCATTGGATGGTTCATTCCTAACTTCATCACTTCATCGATAGCTTCAGGTGTTGCAACCCCTTCATACACGGTATAAATGGCTTCATTAATCATCGGCATTAAAATACGGTTTGAAACAAACCCTGGGAAATCATTCACTTCAACCGGTGTTTTGTTTAATTTATGTGACATTTCTTCAATCACTTCATACACTTCATCGGAAGTCGCTAAGCCGCGGATAACTTCTATAAGTTTCATAACTGGAACTGGATTCATAAAATGCATACCGATTACTTTTTCAGGACGCTTCGTCACAGCTGCAATTTCGGTAATTGGCAGCGATGATGTATTCGTAGCTAAGATAGCGTGAGCTGGTGCTATTTCATCTAATTGTGTAAAGATTTTCGATTTGATTTCCATGTTTTCAACAGCTGCTTCAATGACTAAGTCGACTTCGCTTGCATCTTCAAGTTGAACAGAAGCTGTAATTTGATTTAGGATTGCATCCCGATCCCCTT
>DMSR01000368.1:275-5670 GCA_003457145.1 Bacillus sp. (in: firmicutes) | reverse complement strand
TGCCGTCATATGCAGTATCCCATATAGCCTTCCCATTTCCATTTAATAGCGCAAAGTCTACAGCAAGTCCAAAGTTGTGATAAGACTCGCCTCCTTTTGCATGAGTGACTATTTGTCCCTCCTTTGAACGGCCCTTTTCATATAGCTTTTCCTGATCGTGAATGCTTCGGAAACCATCTGAAATGATAACACTGATTCCTTTTTCACCAGCCTGTTGAATTAACAGGTCTTTATTCTTTTTAACCTTAGGGTGTAAATCTTGCGGCAACGGGACATTATCGTTAATCTCTGGTGTGGTTAGAAATTGATAATACAGCAGCAAAGCAATCATTATTAACAAGAAGGAAATGAAGGCATTTCCAATCATTTTGATTTTCACTTTTCGAATCCTTTCAATTTCAATTTAAAATAACCAAATAATAAACCCATATATATATAACGAGCATTCCCTTTACATAGTTTCATAGAAAAACCTGGAAGTAAATAATCCAGGTGTTTTTGTGTTTTATTTAAAGGGGTATTTGTCAATAATTCGATCAGCAATCAGTCGATAACCTCTATCGTTTAAGTGTAATGAGTCACTGAAGTAGTTTTCCTTTGCTTTTCCTTTAAATAAATCGTTTGTAGGTATATAGGTGATACGCTTTTCTCCGTTGATTGTTTTTAGTATCTCGTTATTCCAGCCATCAATGATCGGTTCGATTTGGGCAGAGTCTGGATATGGGTTGTAAAGCCCAAGCAAAAGTATCGGAGCAGTATCGTTGTTTTCTTTGAGTATTTTAAGAATCCCCGTTAAATTTTGCAGATAAACTTCCTGGCCCTTTTTAATTGCCTCCGGCTTAATAGGCTTTAAATTGCCTCCATTGCTGTTGATTAAATCATTTGTGCCAATAAATAAGATGAAATAATCTGCTTCATCAAGTTTACTGCTGATTCTAAAATCAGATAACTGGTTTAGCACTCCAGATGATTCAAGACCATATATTGCTTCATTTGTGAAATTAAATTCAGCCTTATTCTGAAAGTTGAGCCTGCTTTCCAATGTATCTATATAGCCTGCACCTTTTTCATCGCCATAACCATATGTCAGCGAATCTCCAAAAGCAACCACTAGCTTGTTTCCCGGTTCCTTTTCTGCGTTTTTATCATAAAGAGAAAATCCCCCAAGAATGGTGGCTGTTGTTATCATAAATAAAATCAACGAAGTTTTTGTTTTCATGTTGTTTTCCTGCCTTTTATTATCTTCTCCCTACTTTTACCCGATTCCTTGTCCTTATTAAACTTACAGATATACCCTCGGGAAATATTCCCTCTTGCACAAATGTCATTAATGATGGTATATTGGTTGAGCGATGAGCTGAATTGTGTAAGCCGACAGACACTCCTTATGGAAATGCACGATGTGGCGTGCAGTCAGTCGCCTCAATACGCAGAAAAGACGCCTTTCGGGGCGTCTTTTCTTTTTATATTTAGCCTTATACATTTGACTGTTGATTTTCATTCCAGGCGCTTCGCTTTTTTATTTTATCTGTCCTTGAATCCGTCACGGTCCAAGTCAGTTCCTCTTACTGCTCGTTCATCATCTGTTTCAAGGTGAGCTTCCTCGTGCTTGACGTTTTCAACAACTTGTTCTGTATCAGTTACTTCACGTTTCCCGACAACCAGCTCTTCTTTAACGACTGGTTTTTTTGTGACTTCAACTTTTTCCTCCATGATTGGCACACGAATGGTTTCATCATTATCAATCGTTGAATCAGCACCTGTAGCTGTTTCATTCACGTCTCTTCTCTCAACGTAGACTTCCTCTCGAGTCACGGGGATGTTGACTGTCTTTTGATCCTCGACAACTTCTTTGCGGACTTCAACTTCACCGGATTGGACAGTTTCTTTGGAAACGTCCAGCTCTTCTTCTCTTAGTTTCAAGGTCTGCTCCTCTGTATCACTGTAATCAGTTCCATAATTCCTGCCTGTCCCATAATTTGTTGCTCCAGTTCCTGTTACTGATGTATCAGCCACATAACCTGTTTGTTCAACAGAATATCCAGTATCAGTTACAGCAGATCCATTTGTGTCCGCTAAGAGAATAATTCTTCCATTGCGAACATCCTCCTCATACTCTCTTGCTGCATCCTCAGTCAGCCCAAGCCCAACTAGCCGATCAGATAAATCAGGTGAGTTGCCACCAAGGTTGTTATCGGCATTGAAGGCTGTCATTAAGCTCTGCCAGAAGCCTTCATCCCTCTTTTCGGCTGTGCCACCTGAATCAAGGTTTTCTGTTGTCACACCTGTCCTGCTCTCAAGTGTAGATGAAAAATCGGAAGTATCACCGATGATAGAAAAGTCCTGAACTGAAGAACCATTGTTTTTATATTCTTCAATCGCGTCAATTAATTCCGTCTGGTTATCGTATACGCCTACTACTTTTTTAGTCATGAGTAAATTCCTCCATTCCTGTTACGATTTATCCGGTTGTCCCGGCTAATCAGATAATACCCATGAAAAAGCTGACTTAAAACATTTTCTGCTAATTCCAATATTAGCCACAAGGGGATTTCCCTGTACTTTACATCCGCTTCTATTTGTTCTTACACAAAAAAGAGCCCTCACTCGGAAGGCTTTAATCCTCAATCCTGGTCACCTCTAAATACAGAATATGATATTCATCGATTTCGATGATTTTGAACAGGTATCCTTCTTCGACTATCTCATCTCCTGTTCTGGCATCGAGATTCCTTGTCATGAACCATCCGCCTATCGTATCCACTTCCTCATCTGAAAGATTAATTCCAAGAAGGTCATTGACCTCGCCGATTAATACTCTTGAACTGAACAGATAATGCCCATCCTTAATTTTACGGATTTCCGCAATCTCATCCGCGTCAAACTCATCGCGAATATCACCGACAATCTCTTCAAGTATGTCCTCTACAGTAACCAGACCAGAAGTACCGCCATATTCATCAATCAATATTGCCATATGAATCCGCTCTTTTTGCATTTTTACTAAAAGATCATGAATAGGAATAGTCTCAATTACCCGAATGACAGGCTTTACAAAAGAGTGTAAAACAGCCTCTTTTTGCAACTCCTTCTGTCCCAATCTGGCTGTAAGTATTTCTTTTATATTTATCATTCCTAAAATATTATCCTTTTCACCTTCAATAACAGGATAACGGGTGTATCTTTCGCGCTGGATTACATCAATTATCGTCTCAATGTTATCAGAAATGTCCAAACTGACGATTTCAGTCCTTGGCACCATTATTTCTTTGGCAAGCCGCTCATCGAATTCAAATATATTGTTCACGTATTTCAATTCATTTTGATTGATCTCCCCACTTTTGTAGCTTTCAGAAAGAAGTATGCGCAATTCTTCTTCGGAATGGGCAATCTCATGTTCAGAAGCAGGTTTCAGGCCAAACAATCCTACCAGCAGACGTGCGGAACCATTTAAAACCCAAATAAATGGGTACATAATTCTATAGAACAAAATAATAGGCCCTGAAAAAGCAATTGTTACTGCTTCAGCCATTTGGATTGCCACAGTCTTCGGCGCCAATTCACCAACAACAACGTGAAGGAATGTCACTGAGGCAAATGCAATTCCAAATGACAGAATATGTGATAGAGACGGATTGATGTCTAATTTTTCAAACAGCGGATGCAGCATTTTTTCTACCGTTGGTTCGCCTAGCCAGCCAAGTCCCAAAGCCGTGATTGTAATCCCAAGCTGGCATGCAGAAAGGTATTCGTCCAGGTGAGTTGTAACATGTTTGGCTGCTTTTGCCCCGCTCTTCCCTTCTGCAATAAGCTGATCAATCCTTGAACTCCTTACCTTAACGATGGCAAATTCAGTTGCCACGAAAAAAGCTGTTAATGCAATCAATAATGCGACTAATAATAAATTCGTAATGATCAATGGGCAGCCTCACAAATGTAAGGCAAACACCTCCTGTTTTAAAAAAATAAGTGCAACTACTATAAAAATCAACCTGTTTTCCATAGATTATAGCTATTACATGAACGATATACCTAGTTACATGCTAACCTTCCTTCATTTTTTTTCAGATGTTCCTTAACCAAGGAGGATAAATAATAAAAAGCACCATCTATTCATGAAAATCCCTTAAAATCTTTTTATTCTTAAATTATACCCTGATATGAACCAACTAACGCATAATCAGCTAATATCCTTCATTATATGGTTATCTTAAAAAGACCTGAAAAAAATGCTAATATGGCTGGAGTTAATTCAGAACCATTAATTTTTACATTTACAGCCTAAAATCAATAAGATCTGTCCATAGTATGAAGGAGGATAAATTTACTTGGGAAGGTAGATTACGTGGGAAAATGTGATTTCAACGCATTAGAAATTCATCCAAATGAAGCACCCGTTTTGATGATGGAGGAGTTAGGGAAATTTGAAGTGGAACATCAGTTAGCCAATAACTATTTCTGCGGCTATCACACCTTCCGATATGAAGGAAAGCACTTTATGCATATTGGCTGGAATAGTGCTAATGGAGTAGCCTACCATACATTAAAACGATTCTCAAAAGCAACAAATCGAAAATTTTTCACCCGATACAATGAACTGTATTCATTGCCCCTATCTGATGTACGAATCATTTTTAACCAAAATAAAGATGAAGATTTTCTTGAACCGATTTGGGCATTGGAAGAAGAAATAAAAGTCAACAGGATTCGTTAATTACAGATGCAGCAACAAAGCTTACGAAAAGAGCTATAAAAAAGCCCTGACTGGCATTTTATTCGATAGATGAATAAGCGCCAATCAGAGCTATTATTTTTATGATGCTTTGCTGGCAGCTTCAGGAGTACTTTCCTTAGATAAGAACCAGCCAGCTGCTGCTATTCCGATTAATACAACGTAAAAAGTAACTTTCCATTCCGGGGATTTAGCAAACCCTTCACTTAATACCCCCAGCGCCGGATGAGAAAGCGTGTAAACAGCAAGCTTCACACCAACCCAGCCAACAATCCCAAAGGCTGCAATTTCAAGGCCAGGCTTTCTGTGGAGTAAGTCTACAAACATATTGGCCGCGAAACGCATGATGATCAACCCGATCATTCCGCCAGCAAAGATCACGAGAAACTGACCGCCATCCAAACCGCCAATCTGCGGTAGTGGTGTCTGCGGAAGCATGACTGCAAGTGCTACTGCAGCAAGGATAGAATCAACTGCGAACGCGATGTCAGCAAGCTCCACTTTGAAAACGGTCAACCAGAAGCCACTCTTCTTTTTTGCTTGTTTCTCCAGATTCTCAGTTTCTTGTGGATCACTCTTTGATTTTACAAATTTCCTGAGTATGTGGTTCAAAGCCATGAACAATAAATACAAGGCCCCCAGCGCTTGAACCTGCCATACATC
>DMSR01000368.1:0-219 GCA_003457145.1 Bacillus sp. (in: firmicutes) | reverse complement strand
CTGCCATACATCTACGAGGAATGAAATGACGAACAGCGATGCAAAACGGAAGACAAATCCCCCCGCCAATCCATAAAATAAGGCTTTTTTCCGTTCTTCCTCTGGCAGATGTTTTACCATGATGGCAAGCACGAGCGCATTATCTGCTGCCAACAGTCCCTCTAAAGCGATCAGCACGATAAGTACCCATCCGTATTCCAGTAATAGTGAAATGTCCAT
>DMSR01000198.1 GCA_003457145.1 Bacillus sp. (in: firmicutes) | reverse complement strand
CCAGGGAATCGCAGACGGGACTTTATCACTTGAATCCTTTCGATATTACCTTTTACAGGATTCCTATTACCTCTCCCATTTCGCCCGTATTCAGGCAATCGGAGCCTCGAGAGCGGAGGATTTATCTACAACTGCAAGAATGGCTGCCCATGCACAAGGTACATATCAGGCCGAGCTCAGTTTACATGAACGTTTTATGGGACAGCTCGGGGTCACTAACGAAGATTTGGAAGGATTCGAGCCAGCGCCCACAGCCTATGCCTATACCTCCCACCTTTACAGGGTCGCTGCTTCAGGAAGCCTGGGAGAAATCATTGCTTCGNNTATTGGATTTACTACGAAATTGGGCTAATGCTGAAGGATGCGTCTCCGGATCATCCGATTTACCAAGAATGGATTGCCGCTTATGGCGGCGACTGGTTCAGTGAGCTCGTGAACGAGCAGCTCAGCCTTTTGGATACGATAGCAGAAACTGCTTCAGAAAAGGAAAAAGAAAAGATGAAGCAGTACTTTTTAATCAGCAGCCATTACGAGCTGCAATTCTGGGAAATGGCCTACTCGCATGAAGGCTGGCAATAATAAGATCGATGCCATTGCGCAATAAGCTGCAGGGATAGAGTCCACTGCTTTAAGAAAGGGAGAATGAAGATGTCAAAGGGAAAGAGTGTAGATNNAAATGAAGATGTCAAAGGGGTTAAAACTAACGGATATTTTAGTGACCGTGGTCCTATCGATTGCGTTTGGAATTGTTTATAAGCTTTGGGGACCATTATATTATGCCCTCAAGCCGCTGGGACTTCACCTTGATCAATTTATCTACGGAATGTGGTTCATTGCTGCGATCGTGGCGTTTTTGATTATCCGAAAGCCAGGTGTGGCACTCCTTGCTGAAGTGGCCGCTTCATCGGGCGAATTCCTGATGGGCTCGGAATGGGGTCTGGAAGTTCTATTGTATGGGTTTATCCAGGGACTGTTTGCCGAGCTCGTGCTGANNCGCTCCGGAGTAATTGTCGTCAGCCTTGCGAGTATCGCCGCGTGCGGAGGTTCACTAATCATGGATTTCTACAAGGGTTATATCGAGGATCTTGCAGCATGGAATCTAACCTTGCTAATCGTCATGAGGGTTGCAGGATCAATCCTTTTCTCTGGGCTGCTGGCGCAGGTAATCGTGAAGGCCCTTGAGCGAACTGGCGTTACAAACGTCCTAAGACCAGCTTCAAAGGAAGACTTTGATTCCTTGAATCAATAAGCAGGAGTGATACAGTGTCATTTATATCATCGTTTGAAAAATTGAGATTAAAGTTTCCCGGGGCTGAAAAGCTCCTATTCAGAGACCTGTCCATATCGTTTAAAAAAGGAGAAAAGGTCCTCATGCTCGGGCCATCGGGATGCGGAAAATCGACTCTTTTACAGGCGCTGTCCGGACTGATTCCCAAATCTGTCGAGATACCCATCAATTATGAAAGGGCCATTTACCCACATTCCTGGGGATTTGTCTTCCAGGATCCGGATACTCAATTTTGTATGCCATATGCTGATGAAGAAATTGCCTTTGTTCTTGAAAACCTTCAGCTGCCAAGAGAATTAATGCCAGAAAGGATTGCCGAACTGCTTTCAGTCGTGGGCCTTGAGCTTAAAGACCCACATTCCAGCATCCAGACTTTTTCAGGCGGGATGAAGCAGCGCCTGGCGATCGCTTCTGTCCTTGCCCTTGATCCTGAGGTCCTGTTTTTTGATGAGCCAACTGCGATGCTCGATCAGGAAGGCACAAAGATGATCTGGGAAACGGTTAAAAAGATATCTGCAGATAAGACTGTGATTATCGTTGAGCATAAAATCGAACATGTCGCTGATTTTATCGACCGGGTAATCGTGTTTGACGATGCCGGAACAATCATCGCCGATGGCACACCAGAGCTTGTTTTTGCTTCTAATAAAAACGATTTCAAGAAAAACGGTATCTGGTTTCCAGGCGTATGGGAACAATATAAAACTGCCAGACCACCTTCAAAAAAACTAGATTTAGAAAATAAAAAACATCTAGTTTTGGAGAATTTCAAAGGTTTCCGGAAGAAAGACATAAAAATTCATATTGAGCGTGCTGTGGCGGAGTCTGGTGACTGGATTGCTGTGACGGGTAAAAATGGTGCCGGTAAAAGCACGATGCTCCTGTCACTCATTCAATTGCTGACAACAACGGGCACATATGAAATCGATGGCAGGATGATTCACAAAAACAAGGATGTAGCAAAGGATGCAGCCTTTGTATTTCAAAATCCGGAATTCCAGTTCGTGGCCAATACGGTATATGACGAGATCGCCTTTACCTTCATGCAAAGAAAGGAAGATATAACGTCAATCCGGCAAAAGGTTTCTGAGCTGCTGCTGTTATTCAAGCTCGCTGATCAACAGGACCTTCATCCCTACCAATTATCGATGGGGCAAAAACGCCGCCTCAGCGTGGCAACAGCCTTTGCGCAGAATCCTTTTATTCTCCTGCTGGATGAGCCCACCTTTGGCCAGGATTCCCAAAACACATTCGCACTCCTTGAACTATTGGAAAAATACCAGGCGGAAGGGTGCATCATCATCATGGCAACCCATGACCGGCACATCATTGAGCACTTTGCTACCAAGGTGTGGAACGTGGTCGACGGTAAGGTGACTGTGGAAGAAAAAAACTTTAAAGAAGATGAGACTGCATTTTCAGCGGAGGCCGTCCATGCATATACAATTTGACAGCAATGAGACATGG
>DMSR01000042.1 GCA_003457145.1 Bacillus sp. (in: firmicutes) | reverse complement strand
TAATGAAGTACTTCCCTTCAGCATAGCCTTCGAGCTGGCCCTTTACCTCATACACACCGCGTTCAGGCTGCAATGAAAGATCATTCCTCACATCGCCAGCTTCCAAATGCTGCATGAATTTATCATAAGAAATTTGTTCTGTTGCTTCGTTGCTGCCATTAAAGAAGCTTACTACCCCTATAATGACTAAAAATATCAATAAATAAAAGATGGTATTACGGAAAATCCGATTCATCCCTTACCTCCTCCCACGGTAGACAAACTATATTAAATAGTATCATAGTAAATTATGCTAATTCAAGAAATTAACATTCTGAATCTTTAGATGTTATCCTATTTGTCAGTTTTCCCGCTTATTTTGTATAGACTTCAGGTTTTAATACTCCGATATACGGAAGGTTGCGATACTTTTCTGTGTAATCCAATCCATATCCGACTACAAACTCATCTGGGGCGATGAAACCAACATAGTCAGCAGAAATATTCGCTTTTCTGCCAGTTGGCTTATCTAAAAGTGTTACAATTTTAATTGTTTTCGCCTTGCGGTATCTGAAAAGCTCCACCAGATAACTGAGCGTCAATCCACTGTCAATTATATCTTCGATAATCAGGATGTCTCTGCCTTCAACAGATGTGTCCAAGTCCTTTAGGATCTTGACCTCACCAGATGATACCAGTGCATTTCCATAGCTTGAAACGTCCATGAAATCCATTTCAAGGTATACATCCATCCGCTTCAACAAATCGCCCATGAAAGGCATAGCACCTTTTAGGACTCCGATTGCCAGCGGAAAGCGGTCTTTATATTCCTCCGTTAACTGAGCCGCTAGTGCTTTTGTTTTTTCCTGTATTTCTTCTTCTGTAAACAAAACTTTTTCAATATCATTCTTCATCATGATTATTGTGCCCCCTGGAAGATTTCAATGCTTTATATAAGATAAAAGTAAAAACTTGTTTCCTTCTTTGCTTGCTTCTTGGTTCGATTTTCTCAAACCCGGAAGCCATAAGACATTCCCTGCACGGTCTGTTACTACCGGCCACTCATCCCTTTTCGCCAGTGGAATTTTAAGGTCAATAAAAATATCCTTCACCTTTTTTGAACCCGCCATCCCTTTTAATGACATTCGATCTCCATTTTGTCTATTTCGAATCACAAGCGGAGTACCTGATTGCTGCAGATCAATGATCATATGATTTCTCGAAGCATCAATGCCAGGAAACGTATCCAGCAATTGCGCCTCTATCCTATCACCATTAGGCAAAACAATCTCATCTGTTCCAAATAGCTCGAAACAGTATTCCCGCCCTTCAGTTGGATTCATTTGAAAATGGCAATTTCCATACGATCGTATGATTCTTAAACCCTCGGGAAAATCGAGTGTGCCAGATGGATGTGGACTGCGAATTATTGAAAAAATCTTTTCAATATGTATAGCGGAAAGAGAAGCAGGTCGTTCTTTGTAAAGATAATTTAATATTAGTTTAATCGCCCTTCTTTGTAAAGGCATTGGCATTTCCTGAAAAGAACTAATATCAATCGTAGCTTGCCCGTCCTCTTTATTCATTACTTTATTCAATTTCTTTGTAGTTAATTCAATGAGATAATCTTCGTCACTCTGAACCTCTTCGCTGAACCTCTGGAAATGTTCATGTACAGCCGGGTTCTCTTCCTTTAGAAAAGGCAATACCCTCGATCTGAAACGGTTTCTGCTGTAATATCCCTTCGCATTGCTCGGATCGAGTCGCGGCTCAAGCCCATGTTCTGTACAATAGGCCTCCAATTCTTCCTTCGTCAAACATAGAAAGGGGCGAAATATGATCGAAGTGCCAAGTTGACGGGAAAAAGGAATACCTGACCTTGCTTTTCCGGAGCTGCCACGAGTCAGCCTCATCAAAACTGTTTCAATTTGATCATCGCCATGATGACCCAATGCCAGATAATGAAGATTGTGTTTCTCCATCACCTCTTCAAAAAACTTGTATCGGCAATGACGGGCAGCCTGCTGGGTACTCAAGCCCGTTTTTTTGATGTAAGCAGGAACATCCGCCCTTTTCATCTCGAACGGGATTCCCCGCTCCTCGCAAAAGCCTTTTACAAACAATGCATCCTGTAAAGATTCCTCACCGCGGAACATGTGGTCAACATGGACAGCTACGATCCTCAAGGAACGCTTTTCCCGCTGCTGAAACAAAAAATGCAGCAGGGCAAGTGAATCAGGCCCTCCGGATACACCAACAGCTATTGCTATATTATTCAGCTGAAAAATATGCCTATCAAGAAAAGCTTGTACCTTTGATTCAATCATTTCTGAACTTCCTTACAGGTATTGCCGGTTTAACTCTTTACCCTTGCCGGCATGCCATTAATCTTCTAATTGGTTTAGTATGTATCTTTTCAGCTTAACACTTTTAATTCCCGATAATCAAAAAGAAACGCCTGTATAAGAGAAACTATTCCTATACTACGAGCCAATCTTGAAAAAGTTTCAAAGAAATTATGTAATCTGGCTATAAATATAAATAAAATATAAAAGTGAAATGATTAAAATAATCGTGATTGTTTCTAAAGCAGAAGACTTCTTTTTCTTTTTGTTGCTTCTCCTTGCCGGTTGTACTGTTCTGTTCCGAGCTGGCGGTATATTTGCTTGCTTGCTGAAACTCGAGCTCTTTTGCGATCTTGTTTTTGCTTGCTGGCGACTTTGAGAATGTCCTCCGGTTTTCGGCTGATGAATCAGCAAAATCTCTTCCCTCATCTGCTTGGCACCCTGATATTGTCCAGATAATGCCTTTGATATGACCAGTTCGTACATCCTTAATTCCGGACGCTGCTTTACCTTTTCCATTATTTCGGCAAGTCCGCCTTTCAGCTTGTTAAAACGTTTGGGATAGGCACTGTTTACCATGAT
>DMSR01000016.1 GCA_003457145.1 Bacillus sp. (in: firmicutes) | reverse complement strand
TGGGAATAAGGGCCAATCGCCGCTGGTGCATTTGAAGTTTGGATAATATTCATATTGTCACCCCATCTATTTTTTTACATAGCTGTTTTCACAATGATGATTGTTATAATCTTAGTGTTCATTTTTTTTATCATTTTTCAGCAAAAAGTAATTGCCTTCACTTACGGTAATTTTTCGTTCTCTTACATCCACATTTGAAAGGCGGACCAATGAAAGATATTCATCCACAAGTCTTTCTTCAATGTTTTCAGATTCTACAAGAACAGCAATTCCTGCTAATACCGCGTTGAACTCTTCCAGCAAATTAATCATCCCGTTGACTGTTCCGCCGGCTTTCATAAAGTCATCAACAATCAGGACTTTCGAGCCTTCCGCCAGGCTTCTCTTTGAAAGCACCATTGTCTGGATTCTTTTTAAAGAGCCAGAAACATAGTTAATGCTGACCGTTGAACCCTCCGTTACCTTGCTGTCTCTTCTGACAATCACTACCGGGACATTCAAATAGCTTGCAACAGCATAAGCGATTGGAATCCCCTTTGTCGCCACGGTCATTACAACTTCAATGTCTTTTTTGGCAAATGCCGATGCCAGCAGCCTTCCCACTTCCTGGACGATCGCTGGATTGCCAAGGATATCATTCATGAAAAGGTATCCCCCAGGCAATAGCCTGTCCGGGCTTGCCATGATTTTGCACAGCTCGTCAATTAAGTCCTTTGCCTTTTCATCACTGACATTGACATGGAATTTAACTCCCCCAGCCGCGCCCGGAACTGTTTGCAGCACACCGATTCCCCGCTGTTCAAAAGTTTCTTTGATAATTCCAAGATCTTCACTGATCGAGGATTTGGCTGAACCATACTTCTCCGCAAAATAGGTTAACGGCACCAATTGGCGAGGATGTTCAAGTAAATAAGTCGTCATATCGATCAAGCGCTCGCTGCGTCGAAATTTCATTCAAGAACCTCCAAAATCCGAATATTTAAGGTTAATATATCACCATTATACGGATTTAATCAAGAGTATGACGTTCGCCAAGCATTCGGACTGCAAATACCTGGTCACAAAAACCCCTTAAACCATTATAAATCCGATGCATCCTGGAGTCATGCTCGACAAGGCTGAATACAGTAGGACCGCTTCCGCTCATTAAAACAGCATCTGCACCAAAGCGCTTCATCTGATCTTTGATCTGAGCCACTTCAGGATAAAGGGATAGGGTAACATCCTCCAACACATTTCCAACACTTCTGCATACATGATGAAAATCTCCATGCTCTATTGCAGCAATCATTTCTTGGGTAGGCGGATGTTGAATTTTGTCGACATTTAAACGGCGATATACTTCAGCTGTCGAAACGCCGATGAAGGGTTTTGCAAGTACAACCCAGCATGTCGGCGGAGCTGGCAGCTGCTCGATGATTTCCCCCCTGCCTGTGGCAAGTGCCGTTCCTCCGTATACACAGAAAGATACATCAGATCCAATTTCAGCTCCAAGCACTGCTAATTCATCCAATGACAAGCCAAGGCGCCAGAGTTTATTCAGCCCTCTTAATGTAGCAGCCGCATCACTGCTTCCCCCAGCAAGGCCTGCCGCAACAGGGATGGTTTTTTCAATCCCTATCAAAACCCCCTTCTTCACCTGGAACCTCTCCTTCAACAGGCTGGCTGCCTGGTAAGCCAGGTTACGCTGGTCATCGGGGACAAATCTATTGTGAGAATGGATTACGATTCTATCTTCCTCAAGGATACTTAGCTCAATCCGATCAGCCAAATCAATTGTCGTCATGACCATTTCAACTTCATGGTAACCGTCCGGACGTTTATGTAAAACATCAAGCGACAAATTAATTTTTGCTGGCGCTTTCACTAAAATCTTCACTGCTTCCACCTACTTTAAACGAATTCCATATTTTGTCCTATTTTACCACAAAAAGATAAAAGTAAGACTTCTCCTCGAAACATTCCTCTATTTTATCATTTGAATAATGTCGAATACAGTAATTTCATAAAGATTTAGGAAGCGGTCATCATCTCGTTAAGTTTATTAAAGGTTACAGACGTAAAAAATAAGAGCTTTATTTATTAATAGGCCCTATTAACTTTAAATGCTGACTTCCGCCCCAGCCAGTAATACATTCTTTAATCCATACTAATGTAAAAAGCCGGGGCAAAGCCCCGGCGCCACGATGGATCTGAATTTTAAAGTTAACAGCCCAAAAAGGCTGGCTGTCTGGCAGTGTACAAGATATCTATCTGGTCAGTGTTTCTGATTGGCAAGTTGCTGTTCGGCTAATTCAATCGCACGCTTTACCATATTCCCTGCGTCCCTCGCCCTGATGCCGCCCCATCCCTCATTCTGAACGACATCATAAAAACCAAGCTCCTTCGCAAGCTCTTCTTTCAACCTGTCAGACATGATCCCTCTTCTTCTGCCCACTACGACCATCTCCTTTCACCACCGAGGCATTTTTAGTATCTTTTGAAAAGGAGTTTTTCATGTGATCCTAATTTATCCTGTGTACAGGAAATTTGGGCAAAATAAAAAGCAGCAACCCGAAAGTCCACTGCCTGTACCGCATTGAGCCGAAATTAGCTCAAAGCCATAGATCCTGTTGTATCCTCAAAGAAGGTAATTTCAACTGTTTCAGTCAAAACATCTGCGTAGCTGTACGAAACACGTTCAAAAGCATTTTCATCTTGATCTAGCTCAATTACAAATACAGAAGGATAAGTTTCTGCTAAGACACCAGAACGTTCAATCGTTTTCCTGCGTCCGCCGTTGGCTTTAAGCATCAGTCTTTTTCCTAAGTTTGAATCAAGTGCTTTTTTGATATCCGATAATGTTTTTGGCATTCGTTCCACCTCACTGTGTAAAGTATAACACGCTGACACAATTACGTCAAACAAAAACATAAATTATAACAGTACCTAAAAATAAAAGTCAATATTTTTTCATCTTCTTTTTCTTCTAATTTTCAACATTTTTAGATTAGCCTTTATTCAGGTAAAATATGTACTCCATTCCATAAAAAAAGCCGAATGAGACTGATCAACAGTCTTTATTCCGGCGTGTTCTTCCTATATGGCATTCCTGTCCTTAATACTCCTTTTGTCTCGATGCCTCCGAGACCCTTCTCGCCTGTCAATGTATTCCTTAAAACATCCCAGACGTTAATCCGGTCCATAAATGGCGTAAAACTTATTTTAGCCACTATATAAACTGGATCAAGCGCATGTATATTTACTCTTGAGGGTGAACTGGCAAAATTGGCCCCTGCATGGATCAATGATTCGAAATGGGACTGGCAGGCCCCTGCAAAGATCACTAGCTGATCAAGATGAGGAATTTTCCTCCTTGCTACCCTGACAGTTTGGACAAAATGCTTGGAATGCCTGTAAGCGTTAATGTCTTCCATTGTTCCTTTTGATTTAGAGTAGGCATCATGCCCGGTAATAACAAGAATATCGGGGCGGTAATAATCAATCAGGGGACCGATTCTCTCTGGCATTTCCTTTTCATTGCAATGGACGCCATAAACTGGAACGCCAACCTTTTCATATAATGACATGCACTTTTTTAAATAATTAGGGTCCCCGTCCAAGTGAAGAACCTTCCCTGGCATCTGAAAATGGTTATAGGACTTGCTGTAGCCCTCGGTGGCTTCATATTCCTGCTTTTGATGCAGTAAATCGACATCCTGCCGAAAAAGCTTATATGACTGCTCTTCAAGTGACTGGAATTCCTTTGTCAGCCTCATGCGCGCATGCTGATCAATCTTCAATAAATCCTCATAAGGCGCATCAGCAATCAGCCGGAAATCCTCACCATATAGTACCGCTGTTTTCTGTCCATTTATATCTCTGATATCGATTACCCGGAACATAATATCGCAATGATACGAAACCCTGCCGACGATATCCATGAGGTTTATATCCACAATCGTCACTCCAATTGGCCCGCACTCAGGCTGCGCAAAATGGTGTTTCTTTCATAAACTATGCAAAAACCCAGAAGAGTGTGAGTATGGGCAGCAAGACAAAGAAACATGGACAAATGCTTTTTCTAAAGCCTTTGTTATATTTGACTGCCGATTTTCGTTCCAGGTGCTTCGCTTTCCGCGGAAGAAGCAAATTCTTCTTGGCGCTGGCGCTGAAACCGCAGGAGTGTACGCGCTTCCCACTTAAATCAACAGGATAGTAAAAATGAACATTAATAGAGCTTCCTAAAAAAAGTACGAAACGGTTGGCTTAAGCCTTTTAAGTCATTAAGGAATCTGCTGATAAAACGAGTTTGTTTCTGGTGCTCAGCCAACTAATAGCCAAACAAAAAAAAGTCCGGACTGAGCCGGACTTTGATGCAAGGGTCTGTTTCTTACTAACCTTAGTGGAAATATGGATATAATGCTTCGCTAAGCCGTGCAAATTCCTCAATCGACAAGGTCTCTCCCCGTCTTGATTCATCGATGCCTGATTCTCGAAGTGCTGTAAGTATATCTTCCTTCTTTTGCTTTCCATCTGGCAGCTGGCTTGTCAGGTTATTCAAGATTGTTTTTCTTCGCTGAGCAAAGCTTGAGCGTGTAACCTGGAAGAAGAACTTTTCATCCGTTACCTTTACCGGCGGTTCACCGTGAAGCGTGAGTCTGATGACAGCTGAATCAACATTGGGCTGAGGGACGAATACCGTTTTTGGAACGATCATGACCGTCTCTGCCTTC
>DMSR01000486.1 GCA_003457145.1 Bacillus sp. (in: firmicutes) | reverse complement strand
GCAGTCGGCCATTCACTTTCTCCGGAACGAATACCCCGGGGATTGCAATACTTGCGCGGACAGCTTCAGCTATGGGACCGTTCCTGAATACGACCTTTTCTCCCGATACTAGATCGGTAGCCACAATCCCAATTGGAATATCAAGCTCCTCTATCATTTTGCCATGAGTGAAAATCCTGATCATCTCTTTCACTCTCTTACCTGCGATGAAACCCATTTTGGGAACAGTAAAATCAAGATAATACTTCCTTTTAAAGACCCTTGAAAGCTTGTAGAGCCTGTCGACATCAAGGCCGGCGCCATAAAAAGAGGCAACCAGGGCCCCCATGCTGCTTCCAGAAATCAAGTCGATGGGTATGCCTTCATCTTTCAGCACTTTTATAACACCCAGATGGGCAAACCCACGTGCGCCACCTGAACCAAGGGCTAAACCTACCTTTGGACGCGGCAAAGCTTTCTCCTCCCTTAATACCTATATTTTGAATCCATACTAGCTAAACTTGGTCTAATTTGGCGTTCAGCGAGTATATTGATTTATATGAGGACAAGGCCGACAACTTCACTGTAATCTTTAAGGTTTTTTAGGATGTGCTATTTGTGAATATGAGAAATTATATGTACTTTTTCTTAGGGTTATCGCCAAATTTAGTTCAAAAAGATAATCAATTCCAATGTAGTCGAATCATTCACTGAAAATCCACTAGTCTGCACGAAGAGGCACTTTAAAATTTTGTGATTAAAAGTATCTCTTTATTTTACCACTGTTCATTTAAGTTTTACAGCAATCCAACGCTGGAGGGAGGATTAAACATGCTTAAGTCCAGGTTAAAAACTTTATTCCTTGCTGCATCTGTTACGCTGATGGCTGCATCGCTAATATCTTTTCCACAGCAATCATTTGAAGCGTCAATTCGGGGCTTAAATATGTGGTGGGAAATCGTCTTCCCGTCCCTCCTCCCTTTTTTCATTGTCTCGGAAATGCTTATTGGTTTTGGGGTTGTGCGCTTTATAGGTGTTTTGCTGGAACCGTTGATGAGGCCTTTATTTAGAGTACCGGGCGTTGGCGGGTTTGTCTGGGCTATGGGAATGGCATCCGGTTACCCTGCCGGGGCAAAACTGACAGCACGGCTCCGCCAGGAAGGACAGCTGACCAAGATTGAAGCTGAAAGGCTGGTATCCTTTACAAATTCATCAAATCCGCTTTTTATCTTTGGCGCTGTATCGGTTGGATTTTTTTATAATGTTCAACTTGGAGTTATACTTGCATTGTCGCATTACCTGGGGAACATAAGTGTTGGTCTGATTATGAGGTTTTACGGAAAGAACGAGGAAAATCATAAAAAAGGAAAAGAAACCAAGCTATCAATCCGCGCTGCCTTTACTGCGCTCCATAGGACAAGGATTAAAGACAACCGTCCTATCGGCAAACTTCTTGGGGACGCAGTGATGTCTTCGATTCAAACCTTACTGATGATTGGTGGTTTCATCATATTATTCTCGGTCATTAACAAACTATTATTCCATTTACATATAACCGACTTCCTTGCCCAATTCATTGAAGTAGCTCTCGGATTCCTTGGAATGACCGAAATGCTCAGCATGCCATATATTTCGGGGCTTTTTGAAATTACCCTAGGCAGCCAAATGACAAGCCAGGTTCAAGAAGCAACACTCATGCAACAGGCAATTATCACTAGCTTCATTCTTGCTTTTAGCGGTTTCAGCGTCCAAGCCCAGGTGGCAAGCATCCTGGCGCAGACAGACATCCGATTCCAGCCCTTTTTTGTGGCAAGAATCATGCACGGTTTTTTTGCAGCTTTTTACGCATTTATCCTATGGAAGCCGGTATACGAACGGTTCTTTGCAGAGAACCAGATATCAAATGCTCTTCCAGTCATGAAATATATTGAAACAGAAGGTGCTCGCCTTGCAGAAGTGCACAATATGCTTACTTCTGCCGGTCCACTTATTACGATCTTCAGTTTGTTCATTTATATCCTTATATTGGGTAATCGTATGGTAAATGAAAAATAACGGACAGAATCCACCTGTCCGTTATTTTTATTCCAATATAGGAAGTGCAGACAATAGACACTTCATACTTATTGGCAATTTTGTGAATTGTGAACCTAACCACCAAAGTCCTTAGGTTTTATTCGCATGTGCAAATCCCGCGCCGTTGATATGCTGCTGGAAATGACGCTTTGTTTCGTCAGTCCACTTTACAAGCTGCTTTCGGTCCGTTATTTTTATTCCAATATANNTTACAAGCTGCTTTCGGTCTTCTTTTCAAATTTCTCAATCAAGGCTTCTTCTACTTCAGGAGGGACTAGCTCGGATATGTTCCCGTCATACTTGGCAACCTCTTTGACTATGCTTGAACTCAAAAATGAATACTGGTTATTTGTCATAATAAAGAATGTTTCGATTTTATCGTTCAACACCCTATTCATGGAGGTAATCTGCATTTCGTATTCAAAGTCAGAAACGGCGCGAAGACCCCTTATTATTGCGTTAGCATTGACGCTCTCCGCATATTCAACAAGCAATCCCTGAAAGGAATCTACTTTTACATTTGGAAGATTCTTTGTCACAGTCTTAATTAGCTCAATTCTTTCATCAACGGAAAACAAAGGATTCTTTGATGAATTATTTAAAACCACAACATATAATTCATCAAATACCTTCGCCCCTCTTGTAATAATATCTAAATGACCGTATGTAATAGGATCGAAACTGCCAGGACAAACTGCAATGCTTGCCACTTAAACTTCCCCCTCACTTTGCACGCCAAGCTTGTATAGTGTTATAGCAATAATTCCATATCTTTCATTCCTGGTCTTCGTTAATCTTCCTACACTTTCAGGAAGCTGAATGTCGGAGGCATGTTCGCACACGATCAGACCATCTTCGTGAATCAGCGTTTCACTCTCAATCATTTCAAGCAGTTTTACTAGCTGCTGCTTTTTATATGGAGGATCCAAGAAAATGCAGTTAAAGGATAGCCCTCTTTTCTGGATTGCTTTCAAGGCCCTGCCCGCATCA
>DMSR01000019.1 GCA_003457145.1 Bacillus sp. (in: firmicutes) | reverse complement strand
ACTGGAATAATCGCCTTGATACGGAAAACATAGCCTAGAGCTGCTATGAGCAATAATCCAGTGCTGATTCCGACAAAATATTCATAACCGGCAATCAGGATGCCCCACGGAATTTTACTGGTCGTTCCCATCGCATGTTCTCCATGGATAATTATATTGGCTGCGCCCGCAAGACCAAAGAGAATGAATGCTGCGGACAAAATCGTCCATTTATTGATTTTCACTAGATTCACCTCCAGTTTATTTCTTTACATAAAAGATTCTAGGCTTAGTACCTTTTGCATCAAGCAGTTGGTACACTTCGTGCTTCGCAAGCTCTTTGTTCAGTTCACTGTCGGGATCTTCGAGGTCCCCGAACAGCCGGACGTCGTTCATGCAGGTTGCAGAGCAGGCAGGCTGTTTACCTTTTTCCAGCATTTCTGGGCACCACCGGCACTTTTCAGGAACACGCTCCTCATTGAGCTGGCGTGCTTCATAAGGACATGCAGCCATGCAATACTTGCATCCAATGCACTTATCTGCATCAATCTCGACAATTCCATCCTCTCGCTTATAAGTTGCTTGTGTCGGACAAACAGATACACAAGGAGCGTTGTCGCAGTGCTGGCATTGAAAAGGGATAATTTCCATCTTTACATTTGGGTACGTACCCGTTTCAAGGAATTCAAGTCGATTATAGGAAACTTCAGCTCCAAGCTGGTTATGAGAAGCACAGGCGATGTTACAGGCATTGCAGCCTGTACAGCGGTCTGGAAACACCAATAGGCCATATTTTGCCATCTTAGTTGCCCTCCTTTGCCACGGTTACAACAACCTCTTGGGCCATTGTGGAGCCTGAAAGAGGATCTACCATGATTGGAATAAAATCATTGAAATTAATGCCGACGCCATTTGCTATCCTGTTCTTCGGTGAAAAGCCACCGTAAGTGGAAGGGATCCAAGCAGCTTCAGGGTGAATGAGCTCAGTTACTTTCACCTGGACTTTCTTAGTGGCAATCTTGGATTTGACAGAGACCATATCACCGGTCTTGATTCCAAGTTTCTTTGCTCTGCTCGCATTAAGCCACATAAATGTACCCTGATATTTCTCGGATAATTTCATTAGCTGCTCAATGTTGGTCGTCATCGCATGGGAATGCCACGGCTGCTTACCGTGAATCAACCTGAACTCTTGATCATTATTAGGATCCGGTGTAACAAGCGGCGGTACCCAAACAGGGATACCTAATTTCCCATCAACCTTGAACAAGTCAGCGGAGAATTGAATTTTCCCTGTTAATGTAGGCAAGGCAGGCTTGCCTTTCTTCATTGGGAAACCTGGCTTAACATTGGCTGGGAATTCAAGCGTTCCTGCTTTTTTCAGCTGATCAAAGGTTATGCCAAGCGGGGCAATCGCCGCTTCGATTTCTTCTTCGACGGTGAATGGATAAAGGTCTTTATGTCCCATTGCATCAGCGATTCCTTTCAGCATGTCAAGGGTGTTTCTTGTATCATACATCGGCTTGACTACAGGCTGCCGCAATGACAGCTGAGGGTGGTCATGGGATATATGGCCGGAAACCGTCGATGGGTGCTCCAGTCTCTCAAGATAATAGTGTTCCGGAAGAATGTAATCAGCAGCGTAATAGCTTGTTTCGTTCCAGTCAATATTGATGGAAACGACCAGTTCTGCATCCTTGATTTTCTTCTGCTCCTCAGGATCGGGAGCGGTCCGGAGCGGATTATAGTTACAAATGAATACTGCCTTGGCAAGCCCTTCTTTCACGAGCTGAGGAGTTATTTGGGCAATTCCTCTTGAAGGTTCGACTGTCCGGTATTTACCTGTCACACCCGCACCATCAATGCGAGCTCCTTTTTCTGGCATGTCTTTTATTTCAGGCAGTTCAAGATGTCCGAGCTGGAGACTGGCAGAAGGCATAAGACCGCCTTTTTCATAAAAGTTGCCCACAAGCGCATTCAGGATGATTCCCATTTGTGCAGTCTGAGTGCTATTCACATAGTGAGAGTGCAATCCATGCCAGCCTGGCTCAAGGAAGGCTTGTGGAGCATTCCTGGCAAAGTCTCTGGCGATTTCACGGATCTTATCAGCCTTGATTCCAGTAATTGGCTCTGCCCATTCCGGTGTAAATTCCTTGTTCATCCGTTTGAATTCGCTGAACCCATCAATGAATTTCTGGACAAAAGTCTTATTGAACAGATTTTCTNNCGAGCACATTTGCCATTGCCAGACGGAAAGCGAGGTCTGTGCCTGGCTTGATTGGAATCCATTCATCGGCAATCTTGGCAATCTCGGAATAGCGAGGATCGATTACAATCAATTTAGCGCCATTTTCTTTAGCATGCGTGATATGGTTCATGCCGTTGGGAATGATGCCTCCTGCAAAGTTCCTGCCTTCGAAAATCATATACTTGGCGTTTTTATGATCACCGTTCAGCGTGGTGCCGGTCATTTGCTGCCAGGCATTGGTTTTCGCATTGAAGCAGGTTGAATATTGTGTCGTGAAGTTTGG
>DMSR01000461.1:2294-7370 GCA_003457145.1 Bacillus sp. (in: firmicutes) | reverse complement strand
GAACTAGTCAGCCAAATCATTCATTTTAAGGGTAAGTTTGATCCGCTTTTCCACGAAAGGTCCAAGCGCCTTGGCATCGACCTAGACTTGCCAAGGGCAGCGATGGTCCTCTTGACTCCAGACAGGAAGAAAACATTTTCATATTTAAAAAACAGATTGGAAAAAGAGGATTTATTCCTGATGAATCAAGACAGTATTGTTATCTTAAAGATAATTCCTTCCCCGGCCAGCCAATCAACCCCGAGTAACCTTAAAAAAGTCGCCGCAGGCTGGCTCCAATCCATGAAAGCTTCTCTGCATCAAAACATAAAAATTGGTGTCGGTGATTACCACCCAGGCATTGAGGGTCTGGCAAAGTCTTATGAGCAGGCATCAAATGCTCTTAAAACAGGGATGAAATTGAATTCTGCAGGTGAACTTTATACCATCGATGATTATTATCTCCCTGTTTTCCTTTTGAAGGCTTACGATGCCGGTATGACAGAGGGCTTGCAGCCACATTTTGAAGCGCTGCTGCAAAAAGATGCAAAGAGGGAGCTGTCTGAAACATTAAAGACAATTATTGAAACGAATGGGGACATGAATGGTGCTTCCCAAAAATTATTCATCCATCGGAATACATTGCGATATCGCCTGGATAAGATCACTGAAATCACTGGAAAGGATCCCCGTAAGATGACCGATTTACTTCATCTCTATTTATCTTATTTAATAAATGAATTGAAGTAACGTTGTGCATTTGCACAAAAGACCTGTTCATTTACAGGTCTTTTTTTGTTTGTTTGAATAATGAAAACGCAAGAGATAGCGCTTACAATTAATCTATAATTAACCGCAACTAAGACAGAGGAGGAATAACAGTGGATATTCAAGTAAGCGCTTTCGGCGCAGTAGTGGCTCTTATCGTTGCAATTTTTCTAATACTAAAAAAAGTGTCGCCTGCCTATGGAATGATTGCAGGTGCCCTGATAGGGGGACTTGCAGGCGGGGTCGATGTCACTTNNAGTAACACTTATGATGGAAGGTGCTAAAGGGATCATTCCTGCAGTCCTTAGAATCCTGGCCGCCGGCGTGCTGGCAGGTGTCCTGATCGAATCTGGTGCAGCTGCCGTAATCGCTGAAACGATTGTTAAGAAAGTTGGAGAAACAAGAGCTTTATTGGCACTCGCAATTGCTACAATGATTCTTACAACAGTAGGTGTTTTCGTGGACGTAGCAGTCATCACTGTTGCCCCTATTGCGTTAGCTATCGCTAATAGAGCAGGAATTTCCAAGACAGCAATTTTGCTGGCCATGATCGGTGGCGGCAAAGCGGGTAACCTCATGTCGCCAAACCCTAATGCTATCGCTGCAGCTGACGCTTTCCAGATTCCGTTGACTTCTGTTATGGCTGCCGGAATTATCCCGGCAATCTTCGGACTGACAGTAACATATATTTTAGCTAAGAAGCTCGTAAAAAAAGGTACAAATGTTACAGCACAAGAAAGTGAGACAAATATCAACGGTAAGCTTCCGATGACCGTTCCTGCTATCGTTGCTCCTTTAGTAACAATTATACTGCTCTCACTTCGTCCATTATTTGATATTAATATCGACCCGATGATTGCATTGCCAGCGGGAGGTATTGCAGGTGCTCTGGCAATGGGACGCATTAGACATATTAATGACTATGCGGTTGCAGGACTTGGAAAAATGTCTGGAGTTGCGATCATGCTTCTAGGAACAGGTACACTGGCTGGAATCATCGCTAATTCAGGTCTTAAGGACGTACTCATTAATAGTTTAAATGCACTAGGCCTACCTGCATTTGTACTTGCGCCAGTATCGGGTATCTTCATGTCAGCAGCAACTGCATCAACTACCGCTGGTACTGCGGTTGCCTCACAGGTATTCGGTTCCACTATATTGGAAATGGGCGTTACAGCATTGGCTGGTGCAGCAATGGTACATGCTGGCGCGACTGTCCTTGACCACCTTCCACATGGAAGTTTCTTCCACGCAACCGGCGGCAGCGTGAATATGGAAATCAAGGAACGTTTAAAACTAATTCCTTACGAAACAGCAGTAGGTTTAACACTTGCAATCGTATCTACCTTAATCTTTGGAATCTTTAAGTTCTTCGGTTAATTCATTTGCTTTTAGATTCCGTTAATAAAGTTTAATCGATAAGCGCCCGCATTAAGGCGTTAATTATAAAGTGAGATTCACCAAGTGAGAGGAGGAGCAAACCATGAGAATAGTAATAGCACCAGATTCTTTCAAAGAAAGCCTTACAGCTCTTGAAGTAGCCAGTGCCATCGAGAAAGGAATGCAAAAGATCCTTCCTGAAGCATCTTTTGTCAAAATTCCAATGGCGGACGGAGGGGAAGGAACTGTTCAATCTTTGGTAGATGCTACAGGAGGAAAAATAATTCCCAAAACTGTAACAGGTCCTCTTGGAGAACAAGTGGAAGCATTCTTCGGTATATCCGGTGATGAAAAGACGGCAGTAATCGAAATGGCCGCTGCCTCAGGTCTGCATCATGTGCCAGTTGAACAAAGAAATCCATTGATTACAACTACTAGAGGAACCGGAGAATTGATCTCTGCGGCTCTTGATTATGGCGTCGACCATATCATTATCGGTATAGGCGGAAGCGCGACAAATGATGGTGGGGCAGGAATGGCAAGAGCACTTGGAATCAAGCTTCTTGATGAAAATGGACTCGAAATAGGTGAAGGCGGAGGGTCACTGGGGAGTATTTCCTCTATCGATATGAAGCATATTGATCAAAGGCTATCATCTGTCAAAATCGAGGTGGCATGTGATGTCGATAACCCACTTACAGGTCCAACAGGAGCATCTGCCATTTTTGGACCGCAAAAAGGCGCAACGCCAGAGATGGTAAAATTTTTAGACCAAAGCCTGCACCATTTTGCCAGGATTATCAGCAAGGACCTTGAAAAAGATATTGAGCATGTTTCAGGTGCAGGTGCTGCAGGGGGACTTGGCGGTGGATTGTTAGCTTTCCTGTCTGCTGAATTAAAAAGAGGTGTCGAAATCGTCCTGGATGCAACCAGGCTTGAGGAACAAGCAAGAGATGCAGATCTAGTCATAACTGGAGAAGGAAAGATCGATGGGCAGACGATCTTCGGAAAGACGCCAATCGGAGTAGCTAAAACGGCTAAGAAACATAATGTACCAGTTATTGCCATTGCAGGAAACGTAGCCTCCGACAGCCATGTTGTTCATGAATACGGTATAGATGCAGTGTTTAGTATCGTACCGGGAATCATTCCATTATCTGAGGCATTCGAGAAGGCGAGTGAATATGTCGAGCGGGTTTCTACAAACATAGCTTCCGTTATAAAACTTAGCAGCAGATCATAAAAATAGTAAAAGCCGAGACGCTGGAATTTCAGCATCTCGGCTTTTTTTACACTATAATCTTAGAACTTCTCCTATTTAATAGAGCCATGGTGGGGTGCAATTAGGAAAAGAGATAAAAAAACACCCTTGAAGAGTGGATTGCAATCAATGTATTTGTATTATAAAAGTGTACATAGTAAAATGGAAGGTAGTTTAAAAAGTCAGAACAAATATTAAACATAAATATCTAAAATAACATTAACACAATCTAATGCAATTGTCAAGGAATAGAGCATTTTTTTTGGGAGTGGTTAATTTGAAGGAAGACCAGCAGAAAGACTTAAAATGGGAACAAGACCGTATTGACTCAGTCATCAAGGAGATCGATAAAAAAGCTGCGAAGTGGAATGAGAGTTCCAGTGACGTAGGTTCAGATGCCCTCCAAATCAGAAAGACATTCTGGGAGGATGTAACGGTTAACTTTGATGAAGCAGACGATGTTGCTGAAACCTATACAAGCATCAAGCAGCAGGCTGCTCTCCTTGCTGAGCGTGAACGCACTCAATCCCAAATGGTAAAACAACTAGAAACCCTATCCCGACTCAGATTTTCCCCGTATTTTGGCAGAGTTGATTTCCGGGAGGTCAACGAAAGCAATACAGAAAAAATTTATCTTGGCATCTCTTCCTTAATGGATGAAAAGGAAGAGAATTTCCTAATATACGATTGGCGGGCGCCTATATCAGGGCTTTATTATGACTATTCACCTGGTCCAGCTAAATACCATACAGCTGCTGAAACAATTGAAGGAACAATGGAGCTGAAACGTCAGTTTGTTATTAAGGCAGGGAAAATCAAAGCAATGTTTGAAACTGGTGTAACAATCGGTGATGAGCTCCTTCAGGAAGTGCTCGGAAACAATGCTGATACCCAGATGAAGACGATTGTAGCGACGATCCAGAAGGAACAGAACCAGATCATCCGAAACGACTCAAGCAGCCTTGTGGTCGTCCAAGGTGTGGCTGGAAGCGGGAAAACCTCTGCTGCGATGCAGCGAGTTGCCTACTTGCTTTATCGATACCGGAACGTAATCACCTCAGAAAACATTATGCTTTTTTCTCCGAATCCATTGTTCAACAGCTATGTCGCTACGGTTCTTCCAGAGCTTGGGGAAGAGAATATGCAGCAGGCTACTTTCCAGGAGTATCTGGCCACACGGTTTGGCGGCGATTATTTCCTTGAAGACCCATTTGAACAAATGGAAAATTTATTGGATGCTATTAAGGATGATATTTTTAAAACCAGGACTGGGATTATTCATTTCAAGTCTGGCCTGGAGTTTAAAAAACTGATAGACATTTATGTTGAGAATTTATCTAATGACGGACTGATTTTTAAAAGCATCGGCTTTAAAAAGCGGATTATAATTTCCAAACAGCAAATCGCTGGTTTTTATTCTGCTCTCGACAGCAATATCCCTATTCCTAATAGGCTTCAGCTTGTAAAAGAATGGGCTCTTAAGGAGCTTAAAAAGAAAGCAAAGGTCGAACAATCCGAGGAATGGGTTGAAAAAGAAATTCAGTTTCTTGAAAAAGAAGATTATCTTGAAGCATATAAGCAAAGCCAACAGAAGCAAGGCAGTGTGGACGATACCTTCAATGATTACGAGCGGGAACAAAAATGGCTTTCAGAAATGGTGGTCAAAAAGCGCTTTAAGCCACTGTTCA
>DMSR01000461.1:0-2288 GCA_003457145.1 Bacillus sp. (in: firmicutes) | reverse complement strand
ATTCAGAGAATGCTGAGCTTCCAGATGGATGGAGTGATTCCTGCGCGAATACAGTTATAAATCTAGAGAAAAGGTATATTGCATACGAAGATGCAACACCATTTTTATATCTTCAGGACCTGATTGAAGGAAGAAAATCAAATACATCGATCCGGCATGTGTTCATTGATGAAGCCCAGGATTACACGCCACTTCAATTTGCCTACATCAGGATGATGTTCCCGTACAGTAAAATGACACTGCTTGGAGATATAAACCAGGCTATCTACTCAGGACCTACAGGAGCACCGACAATACTTGAAAAAGAAGCATTGGATTTTAAGGATAAAGAAACCTATAATCTTACAAAAACCTATCGGTCTACCAAACAAATCGTAGAATTCACCCGTCAGTTGATTAATGGCGGAGAGATGATCGAACCTTTTAACAGAACAGGACCCAAACCAGTTATCCTCCATGTCAACGACAGGAATGAGCAGTTTTTAAGAACAAATGATTGGATTGTAGAAATGAAAGATGCTGGGCATAAAAATATCGCAATCATCTGTAAAACAGCAAAAGAAAGCCAATCGGCCTTCAATGCAATCAAGCAAACACACGATGCAAGGCTCATTGAAAAAAGCACTTTAACTTTTAAAAGTGGAATAAACGTAGTACCCGCCTACCTTGCTAAAGGGATAGAATTCGACGCTGTCCTAATCTATGATGGAGCGGTATATAAGAGAGAAGAAGAAAGAAAGTTATTCTATACGGCGTGCACCAGAGCAATGCACGAATTATATATTCTTTCGGTAAAAGAGATTAGCCCGCTTCTTGAGAATGTTGATAAGCNNGGCAATCCCCACTGCCCTAATACTTGTGAGGATCTTTGCGAAGATTCATCTCCAAGGGTTGTTGAGGTTTCTTGCACCATCACATCTCCTGTCAGCAGTCTTTCAGGTGAATGCTACAGGATGTGAAGGAGTAACGCAAATTCCACTTACTTGCGTCTTAACTGCTTCATTTACTGATCAGTATTGTTTCTACTTTCCAGATACAGACGCAGATGCAATTTTCGATACTTTAGACGAATGTCTCTTGGTTGAAATCGGAGAGTCCACGGTAGTAAATAGTGAAGTAAACACAACAGTAACTTTCACTTGTCCGGAAGTTCCTGAAGCACCGCCGGAACCTCCTGCTGGTTTTGTAAGAAGGCTATTCTATAAAATGGTAAGGGACCACGCATCTGCGTGGTCCCTCATTTCCAGCATGTGTTATCTCATCCACTTAAATAACCATTTAATCTTCTTTCCAGCTTCAGTTTTTTTCACATCAGCTGCCTGTAGGGCAGAGTTAACATCGATGAGTCCATATCCATAGTCTGTATCTTTTCCGCGCGCTCCAAGGTCGATCGCAGATTTTTTGATGATTTCCATCACCTCAGCATTTGTTAATTCAGGGTTTGCTGATTTTATTAATGCTGCTAGACCCGCAACATGGGGGGCGGCCATGGATGTCCCGGAAAGGGCGGCATATTGCTTGTTAAAATACGTGCTTGGTATATATACTCCCGGGGCGGCAATATCAATGTAATCCCCGTGATTAGAAAAGCCGGCTCTTTTGCCTTCATAATCAATTGCAGAGACACTCAACACCTCTGGATATGCCGATGGATACGTAGGTTGGCTGGAACCGTCATTGCCAGCAGCAGACACCATTACAACGTTCTTTGAATAGGCATAACTTACTGCTTCTTCAAGCACTTTCGAGGGCTGGTAATTACCCAGGCTTAAATTTATGACATCCGCGCCATGGTCGACCGCCCATACTATTCCTGTTGCAATATCAAAAGTTGTACCATAGCCTTTAGCACCCATAGCTTTTATAGGCATTATTTTGTTAAACCAGGTCAAGCCTGCTATACCCTCATTATTATTCGTCTCTGATGCAATGATTCCAGCTACATGAGTGCCATGACCATTATCATCATCTGGTTCTTGTCGTTTATCAACGACGTTGTATCCCTTTACAAGCCGGTTCCTAAGATCAGGATGGTCAAGGTCAACGCCTGTATCAACAATTGCAATCTCAATACCTTCATTTCCTCTTGAAACAACCCAGCCTTGTTCAGTACCTATCACAGGCAAGTTCCATTGGTAATTCTCCTGGTATAGCAAATCATTTGGTGCGCTTATCTGATTTTGCATCAAAATGAAATTAGGTTCGACGAACTCGATATTCGGTTTTTCTGTAAAATAATCAATCATTTCCGGAGTCTCCATAAATGTCGACCTGAAAATATATACAAA
>DMSR01000128.1 GCA_003457145.1 Bacillus sp. (in: firmicutes) | reverse complement strand
ATTGGAGTAACCCTAGTGATTCCGATTACATCCTGGATCACTGCCTATTTTTTAGCTGCCAAAAAGCGAACCACACTGTAGAAGCAAAGGAAAGCCTTTGCTTCTTTTTCGTCCCTGTGAATATATACCTCATCCTATGCCTTCGCCTGCAGGGAGTTCACGGCTTTTCATGATTATCCTATAACCCGACTTGTACGGCTCGTTCCCAACCTCCGTTTGAGAAAGGTAGTATGAACTTTTATAAAACATCGGAAACACCCCTCATTACATTCCGTGATACAATTTCCTCATTTTCTAATATTTTAATAATTTCCAATAAAAAACATCTTTTAGCAGGAACTTCCTGCCTGATATAATACTAACGATAACTTATTAAAGGGGAATGAGAATGACAAATCAAGAGTTTGAAACGCTGGTGACCAAGCTGGAAAAACAGGCATCAGTGAACCCGAAGCTTTACAGATTCAAGGTCATTATGCTTACTGGACTTGGTTTTGGGTACGTTGCATTATTTTTGTCGCTGTTTTTATTATTAATGGTGATTTCGATTGCCATGATTGCTGATGGGGAATTTACCTTTGGAAATGTGAAGGTTCTGCTCTTGACGGGTACCTTGTCATTCTTCATTATCAAAGCCCTGATTGTAAAAATGGAGATGCCTGACGGGTATTATCTGCAACGGGAGGAAGCTCCCAAGTTGTTCGAGATGATTGACACGTTACGCCTAAGATTGAACACACCACATATAGATGAGATTGTCCTGGATAGTGAATTTAATGCGTCAGTCGCACAGATTTCAGCGTATGGAATGGTCGGAAAAAAGCGGAATGTCCTGGTTATCGGGATCCCGCTTTTATCGACACTTTCCCAGCAGCAATTTACTGCTGTTCTTGCCCATGAGCTTGCACATATTTCTAATTCTGACACTGCTTTGGGCGCAAGAATTTACCGCCTGAGAATGGGCTGGGGGCGTTTATTGCATTCCTTGGAGGAAAACGAACAATTCGGCACATTTATCTTTAAAAAATTTTTCCAATGGTTTTATCCAAGGTTTGATGCCTATACATTTGCAATGGCAAGGCAAGAGGAATATGATGCCGACCACTCGGCAGCCGCAGTAACATCCCCGCAGGCAATGGGGGAAGCATTGGTTGCTATCTCAGTGGCTGCACCCTATTACTACCGTGATTTTTACAGCGAGTTGTTTGAAGAATGTGCCAGGACAAACAGCGTTCCTCAGCAGCAGGCTTAACAACACGAGNNCCAGGACAAACAGCGTTCCTCAGCCATATTCAAATTTTACCGAGAAGCTCCATTCACTTAGTGATCAAAAGACTATCGAATATTTCAATGAACAGCTAGCTGAAGAAAGTTATATGACGGATACCCATCCATGTTTAAGGGACAGACTTTCAGCCCTGGGGGCAGAAGCTGAATTACCAAAAATACAACAGGAATCTGCACTTGACTATTTCTTCGCCTATCCGGGTCGGGTAATAAGTGACTTCAATGAAATGTGGGTGGACCACAATCAGGATACCTGGAGAGAAGAAATTGAGCACTTCAATGATTCCAAGCAACGTTTCGAAGAATTATCGAAAAAACAAGTGACCACCCTAGATGAGCTGCTGGAAAANNATGGAAGCAGCGATTCCGCTCTATGAGGAAATTGCTGAAAAGCATCATCAGGATCAAAGAACCGCTGGGGCACTATTAACCTTGGGAGAACATTATCTGGAATCCAAGGACACTGCGGACAAAGGAATCCACTTGATCAGCCTTGCGATGTCATATGATTGGGAATTGCGATTGCCGGCGCTTGATCTATTATGCGGATACTATTATGAAACGGAACAAAGCGAGTTATTTGAACAAACCAGGGAAGAACTGGAGAAGTGGGAAGAAATCGTAGAAGCATCCAATGAAGAGTGCAATTTTATCCAGCCAACGGACCAATTTACAACACATGATAAAGCAACAGAAGAAATCCTGGCTGGGATGAATCAACTTGCACAGTACAGGGAAATTACTAAAGCTTATCTTGTACGTAAGCAAATCACTTCGATTCCTGAGCGTAAACAGTATGTGCTTGGACTTGACCTGACACTTCCAAAAAGTACAGATCTAGACGAAGCTGAAGAGACGTTATATGAGAAGTATATTAATGGTCTGGGAGAATTCGAGGATACCTGTGTCATCATCATCAATGACAAAAAAGATTTGCGAAAGAGCCTGCTGAATGTTGAAAATTCTCTCATTTACTCTGTGCACGATAAAGAAAAAGCCTCTTGATTACCGAAGCAGCGAAGCCCTGAGGCTTCGCTGCTTTTTATTACATGGGCCGGTTCCGCTGTCTCACAAAATTACCTATTTTAATATAAAAGAGACACTCAAACCGCCCCGCGCTTCGCAAGGTACGTTCCCATACGGCAAGAAATCCGTGCTGGCAGTCCTACAAGAGGATCTCTTCACCTTCACTGAGTTCCTTCGCCTGATCAAACACACCTTTCGCCACAGCCAAGTCAAAATGAGCTGCTCCAACTGATTTAAAAATAGTGATATCCTCTATTCCACGTTCGACCGGATTCACGTGAAGTTCAGCTAATGTACCAGAAAGCTGTTCGAATGACCACCTCCCTCGTTTCACTGCATCAATGAATTCTCCGGCTTCTGCTTTCAGCCCCTCAGAATCATCCGCGAAAATCAATGCCGCTCGTTCAATCGCGCCCAACGGGATTTCACGCATTTCAGGTAAGTAGCTGCCCACTCCGATGATATGGGTCCCTGCTTTTATATAATTGGCATCAAATACTTCTTCCGTTGACCGGGTCGCACAACAAATGACATCGGACTTGGCGACGGCTTCGTTCCGTTCGACACCAGTATGAATCACGGCAGTCACACCGGCCTCTTTAAGCTTTTCGCTGAAAGTATATGTCTTATCGATGGAACGATTAATTAAATAGATGTCTTGAATCGGCAGCACGTTCACTATTCCCAGCACTTGCTCGAAAGCCATTCCGCCTGTGCCGATGACAGTCAGCACTTGACTGTCTGGCCTGGCGAGATGGCGGGCTGAAATGGCACTTAATGCGCCGGTTCTCAATCGTGTCAGATAAGAAGCGGACAGCAAGCTTATATGTTTCCCTGTCTCGAGTTCTGTGAGTAAAATGGCTCCTTGTGTGGTCGGAAGATCAGCTGANNACACTCAGTACTGTCCGATGAGGATTTTCAACATGCCCCTGTTGAATAGCCACCAACATGGCTTCGACATCTCGAATGGCATCTTCTATTTTATAAATGGATTGGATCAGTTGTTCGTTCAGAATAAGCATGGAATCTCTCCTTTTGATGTAAGGCTCTTTTCGTAAACTTTGTTGCTTTTACAATCAAAAGTAAAAATCGGCTACTGGATTTTATTTCATTCTCAGTTCAGTTGTCCGAACACAAGGCGGCTTCGGACAATTTTCAGGTGAGGT